>JADGQA010000059.1 GCA_017882185.1 Bacteroidota bacterium | reverse complement strand
TTGCAGAACTATCCCAATCCGTTCAATCCGACGACAACGATCTGCTATCAGCTCACCCGGGACAGCAGAGTGAGCCTGACAGTCTATAACCTACTCGGACAGGAAGTTTCAACCCTTGTGGACGGAGAGAAACAAACAGGCTATCATCAGGAAGTCTTCGACGCCACCCGGTTTGCATCAGGTTTGTACATCTACCGGATCGTTTATACCAACGAATCTGGCAAGCAGTCGTCAGATAAGAAAACCATGTTGGTTCTGAAATGATCGCAATTTCCGCGATCATCCCGACGTTCTTGGTCGAGATCTAATCTAATGTGATTACGCCTCGCATTTTGTTCCTGCCGGACAAACAAATCTGAATAGCTTCCGTCGCAGAACCCCGGTCAGTAGCGACAACCCGTCCTACCATCTCCCCGGCGCATTCGGGAACGACAGGCTCTTATAATATTCCAATGTGTTGTCGGGCTGCTCAAGTCCTTCGGGGATCGGCATCCGGCTAAGAGTCTGGAAGTACAACACGCACGCATTCCGCCACCAGACGGCGTCTTCTTGCTGAATCTCGAGGAGCATCTGCTCGTTCCGCCACCGCTCATCATCTATTCTTCCCTTGAGAGAATTCCAGGTTCGTTGCATCGCACGAACACTGTCAACGCCGACGTAGTAATAACAGCAGATCTCATCCCAGAGTGTCTTGCCAGATTTCATCTTGTAGTCCCAAGGAATGTGATGAAACCAAAGAAGATGTTCTGACGGGCATTCGGTGAGTGACGCAAACTTGTCCGACAACGGTGAATGATACTGGTTGACCGCATCACTCCCGGTCTTAGTCCGGTCGAAACCGACACCAAGACTGTCGGCTCTGTGGTAGTAGGTGGAATTCCAGTCCGGATGGGGCGAGTAGTCAATCCACGGGCCGGGTCCGTAATGATGGTCGTACCCGAAGATCATGGTGAGGCCGAGAGGATCCATGTAGTTCACAACGGTTTCTCTTGAAGGCATCATAATGTTTTCTATGGACTTGATGACGTCGCTGTCGTTTGAGAACGTCATCTTGATCCATTCGTCCGCGATCTCCCGTGAAGAGAGATCGTGATTCCAGGCAAGACGGCCGAAGGCGTACCAGCTTGACTGACCGAATATGTTCCCCGTCCAATCCTGATCGGCGCCGATATTGGAAACTCCCGCAATTCCGGTGAGAGCATGACCGTCGAGAGAGCCGTCAATGACGTGGGCGATCGTTGATCCTTTTCCCCGGGCGTAGGTGTCCGACTCGAGCGTCTCTTTGAACAAGGGGGCGAGATACACCGTGCTCGTTCCCTGACCCAGGTATTCCATCGTGATCTGGAACTCCATCATCATGTTCGTTTTCGGCATCGCTCCGAACAACGGACTGAACGGCTCTCGCGGCTGAAAGTCGAGCGGACCGTTCTTGACCTGCAGTAGTACGTTATCCGCAAATTTCCCGTCGAGTGGCGTGAACTCCTCATAAGCCTGCTTTGCACGGTCTTTCGCGTCGTACGAATAAACAAAGGCCCTCCACATCACGATGCCGCCGTACGGCTTAACCGCTTCTGCCAACATATTTGCCCCGTTGGCATGGGTGCGGCCGTAACCCTGGGGACCGGGCTCACCTTCCGAATTGGCCTTGACAAGAAATCCGCCGAAGTCTGGGATGAGAGAATAGATTTCCCTGGCCTTGTCTTTCCACCACTGCCGGACTTGTGGATCGAGCGGATCGGCGGACTTCAGTCTTCCCAGCTTTATCGGGGCGTCAAAATTGGCGGATACGTACATTCGTATCCCGTATGTGCGGAACACATTGGCAAGTGCCTCAGCTTTCAACAAATACGGACGGGTCAGAATCAGCGGGTCGGCATTCACATTGTTCATCACCGCCCCGTTGATGCCGATGGAAGCATTGGCTCGAGCATAGTCTGTGTAACGTTGCTTGACATAGATGGGAAGCGTGTGCCAGTCCCAAATTGAAAAACCGGCGTAACCCCTCTCCACAGTACCTTTAAGATTATCCCAGTGATTCAATGTCCGCAGTTTGATCTTGGGGTAGGAGACGACGTCAAGCGCCGCGATGTCCCCGCCAGTCTGTAATAGTCTCAGGAAATGGAAGACGCCGTACAACACCCCGATGTCGGTATTTGCAGTAATGATCGTTGCGCTGTTTCCGTTGAGCTTGCGGGTAAGGATAACAAAGCCCTCCGAGCTGGCTTTCTGAAGCTCGTTGCTCAGACTCAATCCCGAGAGCAATCGAGAATTCTGGTACGTTGCTGCTATCAACATTCCGCTCCCCCCGAGGTGAGTCGCCTCCGGAATTTTCAGACCGAGCAGGCCGTGCAGTCCGATTTGCATCTCATGTTTCGCTGCCGCCATCGTCGAAGAATTCCCCTCGATCATCCACTCTTTGACCTGCTGTCGGTATTCCTTGAGCCTTTGAGAATTCGAAACCAAGTCGTATCGAAGCCAGAGCCTGTATCCATCGTCGGCATTCACAGGAGAATTGCAGACGAAAATGGACACAAGTCCGATAATGGCGACACACAGTTTTCTCATGGTTCACCCGGTTTTATGGTTGGATAAGCTTACGACCTTGAGTCCAGGGACAAGTTAGGAAGTTTTATAGAGTGGGTCAAAGGATGGATCGATGAGTAGGCCGCGGCACACGGCCGACAGATCATCAATCGGTACTGAGTTTGGCAAATGGGCTGAAATCATAGACTCCGAGCCACGTTTCCTGAGAATGAGACCACGCCGAAAGAGTCGATTGACGGCCCTTCCGCACTCCATTACTTGATAGCATGTCGTATTTCAAGTACCTTCAATCATGCGACAAGTGTCAAATCTGTCCAGCCGATGTTGGAAAAACTGTGTTATGCGTGAAGCGAAACAATACACAGTTTTCAGGTAACCGAAGCAATCTCCCGACGGAATTACTTCTTTACTTTAGGGAAATATCGTCCAGCAATCACCAACCATCACAGGAGACGAAGAATGCAACCTGCACCATATATGAAAACCAGCATGATCGCCCGATTCATTTTCACGCTTTTGTTCAGCATAACGTTGCTCTTTGCCCAAAATAATCATGACTTTGATATAAAATCACCGGACAGCGTCATCAGCGTGCATATCGCGGCGGGATCTAAACTCGAATGGTCTGTTCAGCATACAGGAGAACAGGTTATCGCACCTTCGGCAATTTCGCTGCAATTGGAGAATGGCGAAGTCCTTGGGGATAACGCAAAAGTTGTTTCGTCCAACACAGAGAAAATCAATACTGCATTCGCCGCAATAAACTATACGAAGGCGAACGTTCGAGATGAGTGTAACCAGCTTACCATGACCTGTAGAAATGGGTATGGAATAATATTCAGAGCGTACAATGACGCTGTGGCGTATCGATTCTTTACAAAGAGAAAAGGCGAGGTCATCGTGAAGAGCGAAGAAGCCAACTTCAATTTCACCAATGACTGCAAAGCATTTGTTCCCTATATGAACGATTACAGAGCCGGCAAGATGTTCAATTCGTCGTTCGAAGCTCTCTACAGGGAGATCAATATTTCCCAGTTCGCGAAGGATTCATTGGCGTTCCTCCCACTTCTGGTCGATGTGGGCAATAACAAAAAGGTCGTAATCCTCGAGGCGGACCTTGAAGACTACCCGGGCATGTACCTGAATATCAATCAAACTGGCAAAGGGTTTATGGGAGTCTTTGCTCCGTATCCGCTGGAGGCGGAGGTGGGCGGATGGGGAGGGATTAACTATATCCCGACAAAAATGGCCGAATACATTGCCAGGGCCAAGGGCACGCGGAATTTCCCGTGGCGTATCGTCGCTATCAGCAACCAGGACAGAGAATTGCTGAATAATGATATCGTGCAGAAGCTGGCGTCACCATCGAGAATAACAGATGTTTCCTGGATCAAACCGGGCCAGGTTGCGTGGGATTGGTGGAATGATTGGAATATTTCTCACGTGGATTTCAAAGCCGGCATCAACACGCCAACGTATAAGTACTACATCGATTTTGCCGCTGCCAATAAGATACCATATATCATTGTCGATGGAGGCTGGTCGCCGCTATCGGACCTTACGAAGGTGGTGCCATCGCTTAATCTTCAGGAAGTTATCAATTATGGTAAGCAGAAAGGCGTGGGTGTAATTCTCTGGGCCTCATGGCACACGGTGACGCAGCAAATAGACACGGTATTTCCATCCTATGCTGCCATGGGCGTGAAGGGGTTCAAGATTGATTTTATTGATCGCGATGATCAGAAGGCCGTTGCCTCCACGTATGAAATAGCGAAGAAAGCGGCAGAGAATCGTCTGCTTATCGATTACCATGGAGTGTTTAAGCCTGCCGGCTTGCAGAGGACGTACCCCAACGTTGTCGGTTTCGAAGGTGTCAGAGGTATGGAGTATTTGAAATGGTCTTCCGAGGACGCATCCCGGGAGGTCGTGAGCATTCCTTATATACGCATGATGGCCGGCCCGATGGATTATACTCCCGGTGCCATGAGAAATGCCGCCAAGGGAAACTTCAGACCGATAAACTCAATGCCGATGAGTCAGGGTACACGCAGTCAACAACTGGCGATGTATGTCATTTATGACGCGCCGCTTCAGATGTTGTCCGATAATCCCACTGTCTACACGAAAGAGCAGGAATGCGTCAATTTTATTACCAGCGTACCTACGACGTTTGACGAGACTGTGGCACTGGATGGAAGAGTAGGAGAGTACGCGGCGCTCGCCCGAAGAAAGGGAACGACCTGGTATGTGGGGGCTATGAGTAATTGGGATGCACGAGATTTGGCGCTTGACCTCTCGTTCCTGGGCGCTGGAACTTATGAAGCAGTGGTTTTCAAAGACGGAATCAATGCAGACCACGATGCCACCGACTATAAACGAGAAGTGATAAAAGTTTCGTCAAACGATACTTTGAATATTCAGCTTTCGCCGGGCGGGGGGTGGGCTGCGAGAATAAAGAAAATAACGACCGATTAAGTGGACGACGGTTGGTAATTTTCAAAGTCATTTACTGCTGTCAATCATAATCAGATGGAGAGCATCGATGAAGAAGTCCAGCTGCGAGCAGAACGTACATTTTTCAGAGCGAATTAATTCAACCTGTAATTTCAAGAAAACGAATGGGGTGTCTTACACGATATATTTCTTATTCTTTTTCGTAATAGTTTTTTTGTTTTCCGGTGTAGGCATTAATGACTTATTTGCGCAGGCCGAATTAACTGCATGGGGCAATCTGAGCGGAATACGGATAGAGGGCCAATTAATGAAATTCACGACAAGCATGTGTTTGATTGGCCCTTCGATGGCGGATGTGACGGGATCGGCCAAAGAAAAGCAACGGCCAATGTACACACGTAAGGGTGATAGACAATTCGTTACTACCGAGCTTTCAAAATTTGCATTCGTGGAAATAGTCGAGAATACCGGAAACGGCGAGGCAACGATCGACATTACAGTAAAAGCCGTTGCTGATACAACGCTGAGCGGTGCGTTCTTGTGTTTTGAGCTCCCGGCCGACGAATACAGCGATGCGAAAATCCTGCTCATAGATTCAACAGCATCTACAATCGATGCGGTTTCTCAATTTCCGAGTAGAATGGGAAGGATGCCGGGTTCATTCCGGTTGAGAAATTTTCTTGTGCAGGCTTCTGTAAAAGGTTTTCGTGTTATATCGGCAACCCGACAACTCGAAGTCAGAACAGAACAGCCTACGGAAATAGTTGTTCAAAAGGGAAATCCCCGTTTCGGAAATGCGAATGATAAAATATATCTCGGTATCATGACGGGCCATTCGAAAGACGGGCAGACAGCCGAAAATTCTTTTGTGTTGAAAGCTTCCGGAGACATCGATAGAACCCCCGTCCAAATCTCAATTGATCCGCAGAAACCGGGGAGAAAATTTGACGGTATCGGTGGAAATTTTCGTATTCAAAATGAACAGCTCGACCCTCATGTGATCGATTACTGTCTGGATAACCTCGATGTGAGATGGGCCCGCGTTGAATTGCCGTGGCGCAACTGGCATCCGGTGGAAAGCATCAATCCTTTGGAAGCGGCGAGGGTCGGCAAACTTGATGAGAGCGTTCGGAGTGCGATGGCAATGGCGCAAAAACTTTCCAAGCGGCACATTCCGATCATTGTCAGTGCGTGGTATCCGCCGGTATGGTCAATCGTTGGCGAACCTAATTTCAGAAATGAAAACGGTATATTCGGAAATCCGCTCAATCCGAAAAAAATGAGAAGTATCATCAAATCGATCGGCGACTATTTTGTTTATCTCAAGGAGGCATTCGGTGTTGAACCTGACTTATTCTCGTTCAATGAATCTGATCTTGGCATTAATGTACGGATGACAGGACAAGAACATGCTGATTTTATTAAAAAGCTCGGAGTGTATCTCGCATCGAAAGAGTTGAGAACAAAAATGCTTCTCGGCGATAATTCGGATGCAACCACGATTGATTTCATCGAACCAGCGATCCAGGATCCTGCAACACATCAATATATCGGGGCAATATCATTTCACGCGTGGCGAGGTTGCGATAACTGGACGCTGTCAAATTGGGCTGACGCATCAAAAGAATTAAATGTTCCGTTGCTGATAGGCGAAAGCGGAACAGATGCCCAGGCTCACACATATCCTGACATCTTCCAAGAACCTTCATTTGCCATGGATGAAGTTGATATCAACGTGCGCGCATGTAATGTCGCTCACGTTAGCTCAATACTACAATGGCAGCTTACGTCGGATTATTCATTGCTGACTGGAGGGGGAATTTACAGAACTGAGGGCCCCCTCCATCCGACACAGCGATTCTGGAATTTGAAACAACTAGGTCTGGTGCCGCCCGGTTCATTCATCCTCCCATGCACATCCGATAAAGAAGAAATTAGCTGCGCGGCATTCGGAGATATTGCCAATGGAACGTACACTATTCATATGGTCAATCAAGGCGCATCACGGCCTGCTATTTTGGCCGGTCTACCGGAGAGCATTAAAGAATTTCGCATGTATGTTACCGACAGCAAACGTGGAATGGAAGAAGGAAAACGCGTGCGGGTATCGGATGGCAAAGCCAAATTTATTCTAGACGGCTTTGCTTTTACTAGTGTGACGAGCGCGAAGTAATTGATTCGTTCTTGACAGCTTGAAAGAAATGGGCTTCGGCTTCCCAAAGCGAAGCAAGACACCGGAAGAAGCCGGGACGCCTGGTTACAACCATAACCTGGAGTGAACATGAAAAAATTCAGTATGTTGTCTATCGCACCGTTTGCCTGTTTCTGCCTCACTAGCCAAACTCTTGAACTCCCTGCACCACAAAAACGGGAGGGACGCATCTCATGGAAGCATTGGCGAGGATGGAGAAGTCGCGCGGCGGGCTCAACAATCAGCCATTGATCGAGAATCCCTTCAAGGATTGAATCTCGGCCTCATTGTAGCATATGGAGAAAAGAATATGCCGGGGAAGTCAACTCGAAGACCTTATGACACGACCACGGCCTGTCTGTGCACACTATGATTGCCAATCATGTCAACAACGAACGCCACAATTCATTCACTTCATTAACCCACGAGTAAAACAAATGAACAAATTCATGCTGTTTTCGATTACCCTTGCCTTCCTCGTCGGATGTGCACCCAAAGAGAATCACGGAATCAACCCCGAATTCATGGACACCTCCATTGACCCGGCAAAAGATTTCTACCACTACGCGGACGGTGGCTGGTTGAAGAAAAACCAAATTCCTCCCAGCGAAAGCTCCTGGGGAACATTTGCCGAGCTGCGCGATCGCAACAAGGAAAAACTGCACACTCTTTTGACCGATTTGGCCGCTACCGATCACGAGGCAGGCACCAATGCCCAAAAGGTTGGCGATTCTTACCGCACCGGCATGGATTCCGCAACCATCGAGCAGCAGGGAATCACACCGATCAAACCATACCTGGATGAAATCGACGCGATTAAAAGTATGAACGATGTGCTGAAGAACTCGGTAGAGCAACAAAAACATGGTGGGGGCCCCATGTTTGGCGTTTTTGTCGACGGCGATTTTAAGAACAGCAAGATCAACGCTGCCTATGCATATCAGGGCGGACTCGGACTTCCTGATCGCGATTATTATCTCGACAAAGGCGAGAAGTTTGAAAATTACCGCAATGAGTATTTGAAGCATCTCCAAACGATGTTCGGACTGCTTGGCGAAGACGCGAAGAAAGCAGAAGCAGACGCCAACACGGTCATGCAGATCGAAACGCGCCTTGCAAAATCCTCACGAACCCGCGTACAGCTTCGGGATCTGGCGGCAATGTACAACAAACGAACTCCTGCGCAGGCCAACAAGGAGACACCAAACATCAACTGGAATCAATATTTCACCATGCTCGGTGCCTCAACTGTCGAGTACTTTGTGCTCGGTCAACCGGAATTCTTCAAAGAGGTCAGCTCGATGCTCAAAGAAGTCAGCACTGACGAATGGAAAACTTATCTCCGGTGGCATTTGATCAAAGCTGCAGCGCCCTATTTGAGTTCAAACTTTGCCAACCCCAATTTTGCATTCTTTCGGGGGGTCCTTCTCGGCGTCAAAGAAATGAAGCCCCGCTGGAAACGCGTCACCGAACAAATCGACGACGGACTCGGTGAGGCCCTGGGTCAACTCTATGCTGAGAAATATTTTCCATCGGAAGCGAAAACAAAAGCGAACCAGATGGTCGATGATTTGCGAGAAGCTGTCAAGAAAAGGATCCAGAACCTGGACTGGATGAGCGACAAAACGAAGGAGAAGGCTCTGGAGAAACTTGCGAAAATGACCCAGAAGATCGGATACCCGGACAAATGGCGCGACTATTCGGCGTTGGAAATCAAGCGGGATGCGTATGTCTTGAACGTCGTGCGGGCCAATGAATTCGAATTCAAGCGGAACGTCAAGAAAATCGGTAATCCGGTTGACAAGGCGGAGTGGGGGATGACACCACCCACCGTCAACGCTTATTCGAATCCGCTCAATAACGAGATCGTCTTCCCCGCGGGAATTCTCCAGCCTCCCTTTTTCGATCCGAAAGCCGATGAGGCCTCCAACTACGGTGGGATGGGCGCGGTCATCGGTCATGAAATCTCGCACGAGTTTGACGATCAGGGCAACAAGTTCGACGCCGATGGCAACATGAACAACTGGTGGACACCGGAAGACAAAAAGAAGTTCGACGCCAGAGCCCAGGTCGTTGTCAATCAGTACGACGCCTACACTGTTCTGGACACTGTGCATGTCAATGGCAAACTCACATTGGGTGAGAATATTGCAGATCTCGCCGGAACGGCCGTGGCCTACGATGCGCTGCAACTGGCCCTCACCAGGAATGGACGCCCGGGCAAGATCGACGGTCTTACTCCCGAGCAGCGATTCTTCATTGCGTGGGCTAACGTTTGGGGGGGCAAGACGCGCAATGATGCGCTCCTGAATCAGGTGAAGACCGACCCGCATTCCCCGTTGCAACTCAGAGCTATCGGGCCACTATCGGACACGCAGGCTTTCTTCGACGCGTTCAACGTCAAGCCGGGCGATCCCATGCGCCGGCCGGACAGTTTGATCGCGAAGATTTGGTAAGAGGGATATGATGATGGCATATGGAAAACCCTCCGTTTACGGGGATGGCGGAGGGTGGCGGAATATCTCAACATTCCGCTTGAAAAGACTTCGTCGGGCCCAGATGCTTTCCCTTGTTGCTTGGGCCTTTTCTTTTAGCTTGAATACGACGGACGCGAGTTGTACAATTCACATGTGTTCGCCTGTAGACGGGCGAGGATCGGAATTTCATACGGAAGACACTATGAAGACCAAGAACGAAAAACGTAAGCCACCGTATCTCAAGCTCGTCGGTCATCGGGGGAAGATCAGCATCTGGACGGTTGACGGGACGTATGTGCGGACGCATCTGGACGAGGAGTTTACCAACTTCGGCCAGCACCTGGTATTCGACTGCATACCGGCGGATGAGTTCTGGTTGGACAAAGAAGCGCACAACGATGAGCAGCGATTCTTTATCGACCATCTCCTCATGGAGCACAGATTGATGTCGAAAGGAGTTCCCTACGACGATGCGCTGGAGGCGGCCGACAAAGCCGAAAGGGCCGAGCGGAAGAAATCAGGCGACGTGCGGAAGTTGACCAAGAGGGGCAATCTCCCCGATCCGGCCAAGGTACACGAGCGACTCTGGAAAACACTCGAATCGGGCGTACATGTGTGGATCGTGAACGGGCGTCTGGTGCGAAGCGTCTTTGATGACGATTTCACGGAGGGAGGGCACGACCAAGTTTATGAGTTTGTCCCCAAAAATGAGGTGTGGATCGATAACGACCTGGAAGAAGTGGAGCGCCCATATGTTCTCCTGCACGAATTGCACGAACGTAATTTGATGGCGAAGGGATGGACCTACGACAAGGCCCATGAAGATGCGAGCAAGATCGAATACTATCACCGTCATCATCCCAATGAATTGCATGACGCATTGGCGAAGGAGGGGTGGGAATAACCAAACCGAATTTGGCGGTAACGTTGCAATTGCACAGAATCCTTGCGGGCCCAGGCTTTCTCCCAGCTTGGGCCTTTGTGTTTCCACAACACGGAAGCGGACAGAGTAATCAGCACCAAACGAAAGCTCGCAATCCTTCGCCGACCTCAGCGCTTGGCATGACTTGTCATGGGTTCGTTCAATTCCAATTGAGCTACTCAGTAAATTTGACAAGAACGGACATCTTGGACCTTCAATACTCCTTCGATGTCCGTTGCATGTCAATCAGCCTTCTGTTTTACTCGTCCGCTTGTAACTACATGGTGGGTGCGTAGCCCCGAAGCCGGTCGTACGATTGGATTTGCTGCGGCGTCAGTACACTCCTCGCCTCGATATGTGCTCCAAGGTGCACATCTCGCAGTTTCCCCCTCAACTCCGCTATTTCCCGCGTCAATTGATTGAGAGACTTTTGAGTGATTATTGTTGATGCAAACGCCTTATCCAATGCGCGTTCCTTCTCCACAAGCTCCTTGCCAAGCTCCATGGCTTTTGTGTGCATTCGATCAAACGCCCCTTGAATCGACTTTTTTTGCGCGTCTGTGAGCTGTAGTTGATCGGAGAGGTCCAGCACGTGGCGCGGCCCCGGATAGTGATTGAGTTCGGCGGCTATGGCCAGTCCAACTCCCTCTCCATTCAGCAAACCGTCGGTTTCTGCTTTGGAAAGGGCCTTGATCTCCCGTGTTTCGTCGCCAGTGTAGTGACTCATCGTTGCGTGCGACGTGTGATCGTGCTCTTCACCTGTTGTGCCCCTGTCCTTCAACAGCCTTGTCAAATGTTGTATAACCATCTCGTGGAGTTGCGGGTTCTCGCTGACCTTACTAATCAATTTCGACATCAGCGAGTGGTTGTGGACAATAGTGGCGATGATCGTATCCTGGAGCGATTGGTCGTGCAGGAATTGTTCGACGTTGTTGTTCTGGGCATAGACTGCGGAAACCAGCGAGCAGAGCAATGCAACGACAAGGACTCTCGTTTTCATAGAACCTCCGTTATGAATAGTCGATAGTTAACTTGGATTACCTGGAAAAGAGGTAACGATCAAATGCGGAGAACCCTCAGAACGGAGAGATCGGGTCCCGACGAACAAACAGGGCGTCGGGGTTCCTTTTGCGGCTGGATTGGGATTGGTCGGACGTTGGTTGCAGCGACAATGGTTGCCGATGCATTGAAGGCCACTTTGGATGACGACTTTATGGAAAGAAGAGCTAATCCAGCCCGTAACTCCATCATGGGACATGAACTAGCAGGGTGCTTTCCTGATTGCTTAGTTCCACTAGGCGTTGAGACCGAGGCGAAGGGATGAATCATCGTAGATCTGGTGAAGTTGCGTCCCTCCGTTTCGTGCAGGATTACTGAAAGAGGGAGGACGAGCATCAAACATCCGAATAGGACCACACATTGAAGCAACTTCTATGTTAGCCTTACCATCATCGCATTTTCTCTCCTCATTCGTGGTCAACATCAGTTCTTGAAACAACGTTCCCTCAATGCTTCACAGGAACGAAACCACCCTTAGCCCTCCTAATCTCCCTCCGATTTCAGCGTCTGGTGTGTTTCGTCGTGACGTTCGATCGGCTCGAGGTGCGTCGTGAATCTGACCGGTACAGACATTTTCGCCTTGATCGCACCTTCGATCTCTGTCGCCTGCCAGTGGGCTTGTTCGATCGTCGTCTCCTTTGGAAAAAGGAGATGCACGTCGACCCAGACAGATGCGCCAGTATTCCGCGACCGGAATTCGTGGTAATCAAGCCCTCGTTTACTTGTCTCCTCATTTAATGCCCGGCGAAGTTGCTGCTCGAGCTTGGGATCGCGTTCGTCCATCAACCCTCCCACCGATTGGCGAATCAGTTTCCCGCCCGACCAAAGAATATTGAGTGCAACGAGAATTGCCAGAATTGGGTCGAAGGGGAGCCACCCGGTCAACATCACGAGGATCAATCCGACGATAACGCCGAGACTTGTCCACGAATCGGTCAGCACGTGCTTCCCATTTGCAGTAAGGATGAGGGATTTATATTTTTTCCCCTGCCATACGAGATAACCGCCGAGTGCCGCATTGATCAATGTCGCGGCAGCGGTAAACAGCGTTCCTTCTCCCAGATTTTGCAGTTGAAGGCCGTGGAGCCACTTGTGGATCGACTCGTAGATAATGTAGAAGGCGGCGATGACAATCATAGCCCCCTCGGTGCCGGCCGAGAAGAAACTGATCTTCTCGTGACCGTACGGATGGCTCTCGTCGGCGGGTCGCATGCTGAGCCACAGACTGTAGGCGGCGAAACTCACGGCAATGACGTGAACCACTGATTCCGCCGCATCCGAAAGGATCGCCGCAGAGCCGGTGATGAGGTAAGCATACCCCTTGCCGATCAGCATCAAGAATCCGATCAAAAATGAAAGGCGGATAGCAAATCGTTGCTGCTCGCGCGATTGTTGAAGTTGTTCGAGAACTGAATTGTGGATTGGTTCGATCATGGAGTTACTGGAGGGTCAGATCATCACGCCTTGATGACCCATTTCATTTTGTACATGCCGTAGGCGATGAGATACATAGCGAGGATGAAGGCAACTGAATGGAGGAACGAGGCGTTCATCGGATTGGCGAGATGGACGAACAAGCCATGGTAATACCATTCTTGAAGCGAGATCGCCTTTCCATCGGGACCGGAAACCTTGATAAACCAGCACAGCTCCGCGACCAACTCGCTTAACACGTACACTGTAATGGCGTTCAGACCGAAGATGGCGAACGGTTTCGTCCAGGAAGACCTGCCCTTCACATCGATAATCCAATAGAGAGACGCGAGCACGTTCAACGCCAGTCCGGCCATGAAGATCGCATACGAGCTTGTCCACATGTTTTTGTTGATCGGGAGCCAATGGTCCGCGATGATGCCAAGAAGCATCAGAACGCTTCCAGCGACGAACATCCACCCAGCCTTTTCTTCCCGGGAACGCTCCGTCCGCAGGAACAAACCGGTGAAAACGCCAAACATAATCGTCGCAATCGCAGGGAGGGTGCTCAGGATTCCCTCGGGGTCGAATCCTGGAACGGGGGCGCCCGTCCACGTATGTCCTTTAAGCAAGTGGGAGTCGATGTACCAGGCCAGATTTCCCGTGGGAGTCCAGATGCCGATACCGAAGCCGGGAACATTGACGGTTTTGACAAGTATCCAGTAGAGAGCGAGAAGTGAGAAGGTGATTCCGATTTGGACCCGGGTGGAAAAGTTCAGCACGAGCGTGCCAGCAATGAAATAGCAAATCGCAATACGCTGCAGAACGCCGGGTATTCTAAGCGTTGCAAACGAAAACTTCTCTCCGAAGGCCATGCCGAATGGAAATCCCGCGATGAAGAGCCCAAGTGCGAAAATGATGATCGATCTCCGCAGAATGTGTATTGCCAGCTTCCCTTTGTCCTCGCCCCGCTCAATCCGTTTGGCAAAGGAGAACATCATGGCTACGCCAACGATCCATAGAAAGAAGGGGAAGACGGTGTCCGTGTAGGTCCAGCCGTCCCAAGCCGAGTGTCTCCAGGGTGCATAGATGTGTCCCCAGTCGCCGGGATTGTTCACCATCACCATGCCGGCTATCGTTGCGCCTCGAAAAACATCGAGAGAAAGAAGGCGGGAGCGTGCGGAAGGAGAGGAATCGGCCATAGGAGAACCACCAGGATTGCGGATAGTTGATTTCCGATTGCCGATTTGGAAAAGGAAAACGAGCTATCAGCTCCTCCAATCTACCAATCGACAATCATCCAATTACTAAATTCTCAGTTTACCCCCAGGCTGTGCCGGATCGGAAGAAGACGACGATAATCCAGCCGATGACCAATGCGGCAGCGATGAGTATGCGAATCTTAGCATTTTTGGAGAGGGACATGAGAAATTTCGAATTGACGATTGTTGATTCTGGAATTGTCAGATCACAGCTAGGAAAATCAATAAATACGAAGACATTGATACCAGGTGCACGAATATGTAACCGACAGGATTGATTGTAGCGACCACAGAAAGATACCCACAAATGTGAGGACAATCAACCGACGATTGATGGTCATTCGTGAACTTTCTCAGGGTAACATAATGCTCTATCAATATGACGGGTGAGCGGTTCTCTCAACGACCCGCCAGCGGGGCGCAGTCTCGAACCAAGGGGGGAACTTTCGAATTCACGTAGCGTTAGAGAGAAATATGTTATATTTATCCGTTGCAATCTTTTTGAGTGATTTGGATTCAACTATGCAGGAATACTTCTTATGAAACGACCTTTATCCAAAGTACCGTCATTTGTTCTGGTTGGTATGTTGCTGGCGGTGTTGCCGTTCATCATCAACTGGAATTCGGGACCCGGTTCCAGCTCCCCGAGAACAACGCGATCGCAAGCCCAGACAAATACGATGCCTCACGTCGTGCCGGGCGTCATCGTGATTAAATTGAAAAGCAGTTCATCGGTCCCCACTTCCGGGCTACTGAAGGGGAGCGGGCGGATCCCGCAATTGCTCAAACTGGCTGGCGTACTCTCTCTTAGAAAAACATTTCCGGCAGCGCGTCCCCTCTCTCTTAACAAGTCGAACTCAGGCACGGTCGACGTTTCACGGATCTATTTCGCAACAATCGGGGCTGGGCAGGATCCTGTCGAAATCGCGAAAAAGCTGGATCACAGCGGCGAGTTCGAGTATGCCGAGCCGAAATATATAAGCCATATCTTTGATGCACCGAACGACCCCGATTATGCTTTGCATCAAGCAGCCTATTTCAATCCGATGAACGCTCCGGCGGGATGGGCAATCACCAAGGGGGATACGAATGTTGTCATTGCAGATGTCGATGGAGGGACATATTGGCTCCACCCCGATCTCCAGCCGAATTTGTGGATCAACCCCAAGGAAGACGCGAACCACGATGGGAAATTCGAGCCCACTCCATCGGGCTCAAGCGGCGATGACAATGGGATTGATGACGACAATAACGGATTTGTCGATGATGTGATCGGCTGGAATTTTGCCAATAACTCCAACAATCCTATCGGAATTTCTCAAACTCCCTTCAACGAAGAACACGGCACAGCGACAGCAAGTCTTTTTGGCGCCGTTACGAACAACAATGTTGGAATGGCGGGTTCGAACTGGAACTGCCGTTTGATGCCGATCGCCGCAGGGTCACCCCAATTTGACGGCGACATTGAATTTGGTTACGAAGGTATCCAATATGCCTATCAGAACGGAGCGAAGATTATTAACTGCAGCTGGGGTCGAACAGGGGCCGCATCGAAGTTTGAACAAGACGTCATCGATGCGGCGACACAGTCAGGTGCACTCGTCGTCGCTGCGGCCGGGAATGACGCATCGGATAGCGATTTCCTGCCAGAGTATCCGGCGAACTACCGGAATGTCCTCCCGGTTGGTGCGGTTATTTCGGGTAGCGACACGTGGGCTTCCTTTTCCAATTATGGCTTGACGATTCCGGTGTATGCGCCGGGGACGGATATCTGGAGCGCATTCCCGGATGGATCAACCCGCAATGGTGGGAGCGGAACCTCCTACGCCACTCCGCTCACAGCGGGTTTGGCAGGACTGGTGAAATCTCTCCATCCGACATGGACACCACGACAGGTCGCAGTGCAAATCCGCATGACCTCGGATTCGATTGGACCTTGGTTAGGGCACGGTCGCATCAACTTCGGGCGCGCTCTATCAGAAACACACGCAGGTCTCGAGATCCTCAGTTCCTCGCTCCTGACTCCGGGAGGGAGCAAACTATTTCTTCCGGGGGATACGGTTGTTCTGAACATGACGGTACAAAATGTCCTGTCCACCGCCGACAATCTTTCGTTTGTTGCGACCACCTCCGATCCGGTTCTGCAACCGCTGCAGGGAGCGACCGGACCCGTGACGCTG
>JADGQA010000238.1 GCA_017882185.1 Bacteroidota bacterium | reverse complement strand
AGATTGTGAACAAGGATCGCTTGGACCGGTTAGCAGCCTGTCCGGCGAGATTTTTCACGGACCGCTCAATGTGGCGGGTCTGTCCGACAAGATTACACCCGATAATTTCAGCCGATCCCTCAATCGTCAGCCGGTTGGACATATGCACCTTGTGTTTCTGTTCTATCGATAATAATAATTCCACTCACCTCTGCCGCCACTGAGATGGGCAACCTTGAACCCGAACTTCTTCAACCTTGCAGCGACGACGAGACTCCTGCTTCCAGTCTGGCAATAGCAGACAATCTCTTTTGTCTTGTGCTTCTCAAGTCTGTCGGATTCTTCGACGAGGTCATTGATCGGGATATGAGCGAGCCTTCGATGGAATGACACACTCCGTTAAATAAGTCCCGACACCACAAATACGGAGGAGCAGGGAAAATCGGAGGGCATATACTCAAATAAAGAAAGAGGAATCTAAAGAGTTCGCACATTCTCCCGCTCCTCTCAGCCACATTTTTGTGTCTCTTTTTGTCTTCGCGGATTGACTCTCAGGCAAACATCCATATCTTGGTTCTCAATTATGACGTTCATCGTGAATCGACCAACTTTTTTCAGGGAAACAATGAAAAATCTGCCGATGGTTCTTGCCACTCTGTTGTTTGTGGCCGGTTGTAAGAGCAACAATGGAGCCCCGAATCAGCCAACGGCGGTTGTTCCGCCCTGGGATATTGGACAAAGCGCCGAAGCCGTGCTTGGCCAGTCGACGTTAACGGCGACCGGCACTAAAACCGTTGGGCAAAGTTCCGTCAATAATCCATGGGGGATGGTCACGGATAACAATGGATCCTTGTATGTCGTTGACCAAGGCGCCCATCGTATCCTTCGATTTGATAATGCCGCAACAAAAGTGAACGGCGCAAATGCCGACGGCGTCTTAGGACAGCCGGATTATTTGAGCACGGTGTGGAATTACTCTGTCGGCGGAAACACTCCTTCCGACAAGGGCTTTGAGACACCTACTTCCGTCGCACTGGATGCCGCTGGCAATCTCTACGTGGTTGACCAGGCCAACGGTCGTGTGCTCCGTTTCAACGCAGCCGCTTTCAAAGCGAACGGCGCATCGGCTGATGCTGTTCTCGGCCAGCCAAATTTTACGTCAAACGGCTTCGGGACGACGCAAAACACATTTTTTACACCGCAGGCTGTTGCCGTTGACCCGTCCGGAAACCTGTTCGTTGCCGACGGGTCAAACCACCGTGTGCTCCGCTTCAACAGCGCAGCGACGAAGGCCAACGGCGCGAACGCAGACGGCGTCCTGGGGCAGATAAATTTCACCACGAATACAAAAGGCACCGCCGCGGATAAGTTGGACAATCCGTATTCGATCGCGGCGGATAAAAATGGAAACCTCTATGTTGGCCAGAGGGGAAATTATCGCATCTCGGTTTTCTTGAATGCTGCTTCGAAAGCGAATGGCGCGGCAGCGGACATTGTGCTGGGAAAGCCCGATTTTACCGACGCATCGGTTCCGGCGTCGGCGAACCAGTCCAATATTTATTTTCCGTATGCGCTCGCCGTCGATCAGAACAACAATCTCTACGTTGCAGACGGAGCCTATAACCGGTTGTTGGTATTCTACAATGCTCCGTCAAAAGCAAACGGCGCTGCAGCGGACGCAGTTCTCGGAAAGAAAGATTTTACAAGCTCAAGTGCAACAGGCGCGGCGGCGGACAATGTGGGACAGCCGTATGGCGTTGCAGTTCATAGTTCGACGGGAAAGCTCTATCTCTCGTGTTATTCGAATTCCCGGGTCCTTCGATTTCAGGCCAAGAGTATTCTTCATCCGTAGTCCCTTATTGGCAGATTGAACGTCCTCGGGGGCGGTTTGTCGTACCCGTCGATTCGTTCCGCCCTCATTGATTTCTTTTCTGTGGAGTGATTAGCAAGAAGCGATGAACGGTAGGAATGATACTATCACATCGGCAATCGACGGAATTTCAAGCGATAGTCAAGGGGAGGAAAATCGGCGTGGTGTCGGGACGTAAACACGGCGGATAAATAAGTCCGCACACCACAAATACCGAGGAAAGGGGAAACCGGAGAACATTTAATCAATTAAAGAGGAATCGAAAGAGCTCGCACATCCTCCCGCAACGATAAGCTACTCCTTAGTGTCTCTTTTGTCTCCGCCGTGCCTCTCTTAGCGGTAATAATAGTTCCACTCACCCATTCCGCCGCCGAGGTTGGCGACCTTGAATCCAAGCTTTTTCAAGCGTGTCGCCGCGATAAGACTCCTGCTTCCCGTCTGACAATAGCAGACGATCTCCTTGTGCTTATACCTGGTTAGCCTGTCCGAATTCTTCAGGAGTTCCTTGATCGGAATGTGAATATCCCCCTGGATATGGGAGACGCTTCTCTCCTTGTCGTCGCGCACGTCAAGCACAACCACTTCTCCGCTGTCGATGCGCTCGGCAAGTTTCGTCGGTGTGTATTGCTTGATGAGCATTCGCAATATCGCTTTGCGGACATAGATGAGCAGAAAGATTCCCGCGATTGCGTAGAGAACGATTTGGCCTGCAGACATTACTGTTGCACCTTGATGACGGGGAGCAGTTCCTTGTTCCACCGCGTTATGCCGCCAATCATACTGAGTGCGTGGAAGCCATGCTGGGTGAGTATTGTTTGTGCGCGCACACTCCTCACCCCGGAACGGCAATAAGCGATGATGGTTTTGGATTTGTACGGTTCAAGTTCGCTTAGATGGCTTTCGAGGCTGTCAACGGGAATGAGAATGGCACCCTTCAGGTGTCCTGTTTCGCTTGCGTATTCCTTGGGGGTGCGCACATCGAGAAACACGACGCTCGTGTCGTGTCCGAGGAACTTCATTGACTCAGCTGGATCAATACTGGGGACATTGCTTCCATCATGCCGTGAGCCCGTACAGCTGGTCAGCGTCAATCCAAGAATGAGTGCAGCAAACACGAAACGCTTCATGACTTCTTTCTCTGGATTACAAAGTAGTAATGCGACTTCGTCACATCTCCTCGTTCAACGATTCCGTACGAAGACAGATGTTTCAGGAGCTCGTCTTCACCCAGGCGTTCGGCCTTGGGGGGACCGGTCTCTTCGTCCTGATTCTTCCACTCTATTATAACGATTTTTCCCAAGGGTTTCGTCACACGGGAGGCTTCTGCGAGGAGTCTTGGGATATCGGTATTCTCGTGGAGGACTGTCGAGAGCAGAGTAAAATCCGCTGCGTCAGCCGCAACCGGCAAATGATATTCTTCCGAATGAAGGATGCGCATGTTATCCCGAACGCCGGTTCGCTTCAGGATTTCAAGCATCTCTTCGGACATATCAAGTGCGTACACAATTCCTTCCTTCCCGACAATCTCTGATGCAGCGCGGGAAAAGAAACCGGTCCCCGCACCGATATCAATGAAGGTCATGCCGGGTTTCAATCCGAAGTTGGAAAGCGTCTGTTGAGGTTGAAGGAGTTTGTGGCGGTCGGGATTTTCCAACCGCTCAGCGTGATGGGGAGAAAATTTATGCATCGACGTTATTCTTTTTCAACAGGAGCAATCAAGTCAATTTAATCCGCACATCCCGGAGGCGCACCCGCCGCCGAAGTCCTGCGAGCTTTTATCCAATGAGGACGAACCTCCCATTGATATGACGGGAGCTGACATTTGTTTCTTTGATTTCTTGGAACCGCACTTCGGACAGACAATATCCTCGGTTTTCTCACGAACTTTGTGAAAGATCTCGTATGTTGATCCGCATTCGGTGCAATGATAATCAAAAATCGGCATAGATGTGACCTCCTGATTTCGTGGCAAGGATGGACGTGTTGTTACCCTCATAGGATGCACGGAACACGGAAACGATTCGCCGTTTGTCAACGCGCGATGTGATGTAGGACCAATTGAGAGCCATTCGATTTTCTGTGACGATGAATCTTTTCGCCACATCCTGCATCCCAATAGTAGAAGTACAGAGTTCAATCCACCCCATATCAATCGAAAGGAAGCAATTATGAAAAAGAACATCGGATCGCCCGACCGAATCATCCGCATCTTGTTCGCAGTCTTCGTGGCTGCACTCTACTTTGCCAATGTCATTTCGGGTACGGTAGCGATCATACTCGGTCTCGTTGCCGTCATCCTCTTCGCAACGGCTCTTATCGGCACGTGCCCGATTTATCTTGCCGCAAACATGTCCACAACAAAAGCCGAGAAAGTCGTTTAACATTTATTGAACCGGAGGCGTTCTTCAGGGGAACTCTCCTCCAATTGCCATGACGGCACACGCGACACATAGATTTCACCGGGTCAATTGTTTGACTGTTGCAAAGCACATTCAACAGGAACTGGATCAGCGTTTGAGCTCAACGGCATTCAGACGGATTCGGGCACATCTGCAACGATGTCCGAACTGTACGGCCTATCTGGACAGTCTGAAAAGAACCATCCTGTTGTACCGGCGTGTGCCATCGGCGCACATTTCAAAGAAATCACGGGAGAAACTCTTCGCCGTCTTGAAGCTTCGCTTGAAGGCACACTGAATCAAAACGCGCGGTTGATGTTCAAGCGAAGTCTCAATATTATTGTTGGCAGGGATTCCGCACCCGGGTACCACAACTCAGACTAAATTTTCATCGCCATAGAATCCTACAGCAGAGAGGAACATTATCGTGGCAACAAAAACAGCATTTATGAAGCAGGTCCAGGGCGTGACCGTCGTCGCGCGCGGGGCTTCCAATCACTGGATCGTCATGGATGGTTCGCCGGATTTCAACGGCAGCGGCGCTGCTTCGACACCGAAGGAGCTTGTGTTGATGGCTCTGGCAGGATGTACGGCGAACGACGTTATACCCATCCTCAAGAAGAAACGAGTACCCCTGCAGAACCTTGAGATCAAGGTTTCAGGAGTCGAGCAAAACGAGCATCCAAAGATTTTTACCGAAATCCACCTCGAGTATATTTTTTACGGCGAGGGGATCAATGCAGCGGATGTGGAACGTGCGATCGAACTCTCGACGATGAAGTATTGTTCGGTGAGTGCGATCCTGAGTGCGAGCGCGAAGCTCACGCATTCCTACCGGATTGAGGCAACAACCACGGCGGGAGCAACGCTTGTTTAGATAACCGTTACCATTGATTCCCTCTGATGCGAGATGACGGCTCTCTCGCCAAGCTAGAAAAGGCACCCGGTGAGTTTATTTCTGTCCTCAGGAATATATCCCTCAACGAATCTCCTGTAAGTCGCTGCGTCGCCAAGTTCAGAAAGTAAAGACTCACAGTGAACCAATTCACCTGTTCGAAGCCCATAGTATTCCTGACAACTACTGTAAATCCAGTCCTCCGCATGTTTAACGAGCCGAGCTCTCACGGGATTGAGATGGATGTATCTCGAAAGATGAATGAGATACTGCTCTTCCCCGACGTGTTTGAGTTTGTACTTCCCTTCGAAGAGATGACCCGTTCTGCTCTTCCTCACGTTTAATATAGCCCTGATATTTTGCGCGAATCTCGACTTGTTGGATTACCTCGTCAGGTAGTTTTTTAGCG
>JADGQA010000237.1 GCA_017882185.1 Bacteroidota bacterium | reverse complement strand
TTGGCGAGAAGAATCGCGAAAAGTTGAGGGCTGTTCTTGCCGGACTCAAATTGGTGAAATGACGCTTCGAGAACAAATAGAACACTGGTTTTCGCAACCGGCAAGCGCAGTAGACGAGAAGGCCGCGCTACGATGTTTTGAGGAATTCAAGTCGCTCCTCAACAACGGAACGGTACGCTCTGCAGAACCAAAATCGGGCGGAGATCATACGGGCGGATGGACCGTCAACGATTGGGTGAAAAAAGGAATTCTGCTCGGCTTCAGGCTGGGAAAACTCGCCGACGATTCCATCAACGATCAGTTTCGATATTTCGACAAGCACACGTATCCCCTGAAGAAATTATCGCTTGAAAACGAAGTCCGTATTGTTCCCGGCGGGACATCCGTGAGAGATGGTTGTTTCATAGCAAAGAACGTTATCATTATGCCCCCGGCGTACGTGAATGTAGGAGCGTACGTCGACGAAGGAACAATGATTGACTCCCACGCATTGGTCGGCTCGTGCGCGCAAATCGGAAAGCGGGTACATCTCAGCGCTGCCTCACAGATTGGCGGCGTACTTGAACCAATTGGGGCTCTTCCAGTCATCGTGGAAGATCAGGTGTTCATCGGTGGTAACTGCGGTATCTATGAAGGAACCATCGTGAAACGACGCGCGGTTATTGGGGCGGGTGTTTTGCTCACCGCATCGATGCCGGTCTATGACCTTGTCAAGAGCCAGATCTACCGACGTACCGGCCAATTGCCTCTCATCATCCCTGAAGGGGCAGTCGTCATCCAGGGCAGTCGGCCTGTCGATCTCCCTTTCGCAAAACAACATCACATCGCCATCTATACGCCTGTCATTATCAAATACCGAAATGAAGACACAGACGCCGCAACGGTGCTGGAAGAAAGTCTCCGATGAGGCGCGTACTTATTTGCGGTAGCAATGGATTACTCGGTCAGCGGCTCTCCTTTCACCTGAGCAGTAATACGGCTTACGAAGTCCTTAATACGTCGAGAGAACGGTCGTTTGTGTTTGACGATCGACTGTTCGACTATACTCAGCTCGATATAACGCAAAAGGGAGACGTCAAAAGCCTTGTCTCGAGTTTTCAGCCATCCGTCATCATCAACGCTGCTGCGGCCACCAATGTCGACTGGTGTGAGACCCACCGCGAAGAGGCGTGGAACGTTAACGTGGTTGGCGTTGAAAACCTCGTCGAGGCATCACGGAAGGTAGGAGCAAAACTCATCCACGTGTCCACCGATTACGTATTTGACGGGAAAAGCGGTCCCTATGCGGAGGATGCCCAACCCAACCCGATCAGCTATTACGGAAAAGCAAAGCTTGCCGGCGAGAACGCGACGCGGACCGGCGGAATACCACACGCCATAGTTCGAACAATCGTCCTGTATGGAACCGGGATCCAGGTAAAGAACAATTTTGCACTCTGGGTTATTCGATCGCTTCGTTCGGGACAGCGCATTCGATGCGTCGACGATCAAATAAGCAATCCAACGCACGTAAGCGATCTTGCCCAAGCGATTTTGAAAATTTTCGAATTGGACCGAATAGGTCTCTACCACGTGTGTGGACGCGAAACTGTCAGCCGTTACGATTTCGCTTTTCAGGCCGCAGGAATCTTCGGACTTGACAGCAGTCTCATTGACCGTACAAAGTCTTCAGAGCTTGCGCAACCGGCCCCTCGTCCGATGGTCACAGGTTTTGTAACTCTCAAGGCTGAGACCGAACTAGGGCTGAAGTTGATGAATGTGAAGGAAGGGTTGACACTTCTGAAATCAGAACTTCACGACCAACGAACAAGCTAGTTGTGTTGGTCAATCATGTTGGCTATTTCTGAAGTGGAACTTGGGTGCAGCAAGCAATGTTCAATCGGGACCACCAAGCCATTCTTCCCGTCGATGTGCCAGAAGTCATAATGCACTCCTTCAGACTGTTGTTGTTGATGATGAGTTGTGTGATGCTAACCTTGTTCGAGGGGTGCGCAGGAAGCCGACAGTCATCCGGCCAGAATGCGATTCGGGTCATGACCTACAACATCCATCACGGAGTGGGCTCGGACAGTGTATTTGACATCGAACGAATCGCAAGTGTGATCCGTCACTCGGACGCTGATATTGTCGCCCTGCAAGATGTCGACCGGTGGATCGATCGTACGGGCAAGATGGATATGATGACGAAGCTCGCAGACTTGACAGGTATGACCTACACATTCGGAAAGAGCATGAATGTCGATGGCGGAGAGCACGGAAACGGCCTTCTCACGCGTTTTCCAATTCTTGAGGAAAAACTTTTGACATACCGCTTACAGTTGTCGGACCAGAATTATAGTCTCATGCGTCTCGTGCTCGACGTGCGAGGAACCGAAATCGTCTTTATGAACACAGAGCTCAACGGGGATGGAAACGATTCGCTCCAAAGCGCGAACGTTGCAGAGATCGTCGCCGCGTCAACAGAGTATCAAAACGTCCCCATAATCCTTAGTGGTAGTGTGAACAGCATGCCCGACAGCAAGAGCCTTGCCGCGATCAGGACGGCTTTCCAGGATAGTTGGACAATGTGTGGTTCCGGCGACGGATTCACATTTCCTTCGAACACGCCACAGAAGCGGTTCGACTACATTTTTATTTCAAACCGGCATGTTTCGGCAGATTCCAAAAGTATTGAAGTGAGCCTCAAGCCTGTTGAGGCAAGTGTGCCCGTATCGAACGCGTCGGATCACCTTCCATTGCTGATTGCTCTGAAGGTTGTTTCAGAATAACGAGGAAAGAAGACCATGCTCGATCTGCGTTTCATCCGCGACAATATCGAACTTGTGAAGAAAGGAAGTGCGGCCAAGGGAATTGCTGTCGACCTCGAGTCCATCGTTGCTCTCGATGAACGGCGACGCTCACTCATCCAGGAAGGCGAAGCGTTAAAGGCAAAAAAGAATACGGTCTCCGCCGAAGTCGGACAGCTCAAGCGGAAAGGTCTCGATGCCTCCCAGGCCATTGCCGACATGGATGTCGTGAAAAATAGAATCCAGGCAATCGATGCAGACCTTCACGAAATCGAAACGAAGCTTGATGGGCTCTTATTGACAGTCCCCAATCTTCCCCATCCTTCGGTGCCCTATGGAAAAGCGCCGGCGGACAACAAAGAAGTTTTCCAGTGGGGAGAGCTGCCGAAAACAGATTTTCCGATGAAGGCTCACTGGGACCTCGCTGAGAAATGCCATATCATCGATTTCAGCAGGGGTGCCAAGGTCGCCGGAGCAGGGTTTCCATTCTTCGTCGGGAAAGGGGCAACGCTGGAACGGGCGCTCATCAATTTCTTTCTCGAGGAGGCTCGTGGTCGGGGCTACGTTGAAATCGCGCCCCCGATTGTCGTCAATGAAGTCAGTGCACGCGGCACTGGGCAGATTCCCGACAAAGAAGACTTGATGTATACGGCTGAACGGGATAAGCTTTACATGATTCCGACGGCGGAAGTTCCGGTGACGAATTTTCTGCGGGACGAGATCGTAAGTGAGAAGGAATTGCCTATCAAATTCGCAGCCTACACACCCTGCTTTCGCCGTGAAGCGGGATCGTACGGAAAAGACGTTCGGGGTTTGAATCGCCTTCACCAGTTCGATAAAGTCGAGCTGGTCAAATTCGTTCATCCTGCGACGTCCTATGACGAGCTTGAGTCGCTCCGTGACGACGCAGAACACCTCCTGCAGCTCCTGGGGTTGCCGTATCGGAGTTTGTTGATGTGCACAGGGGATATGGGCTTCACACAAACGAAGAAATACGATCTTGAAGTCTGGGCATCAGGACAACAAAAATGGCTTGAGGTATCGTCTTGCAGCAATTTCGAAGCCTTTCAGTCGAGACGTATGAATGTTCGTTTCAAGCCGGGAACTGGAGGCAAGCTGGAGTTCGTTCATACATTGAACGGTTCCGGTCTTGCATTGCCGCGCGTTGTGGCCGCCTTGATCGAGAACAACCAGACGCCGGAAGGAAAGGTGATCGTGCCAAAAGCACTCCATCCGTATACGAAATTCGAGGTCATTGATTAAATTCCAATTATGAAAAGCCTCACTCGACTCCTCCCCTATCTCGGACGGTATAGAAAGACACTCTTCTGGGGCGTCATGACTGTCGTGGGAAGCAATCTTTTCACAGTGGCTCAACCGCTCTTCCTGGGCTACGCCATCGACGAGTTCAAACGGGGAGTTGAGACTCATCTCTATATCAGTTCCGACCTCCTAAAGTGGGCATTGATGATTGTTGGTTTCTCACTCGTCGCAGGAGTCTTCACGTTTCTCACACGCCAGACAATCATTGTAGTCTCGCGCCACATCGAGTTCGACCTTCGGAACGACCTCCTCGCTCACTTGCAGAGTCTTCCGTATTCGTATTTTCAGAACACGCCCACCGGCGACCTGATGGCGCATGCAACGAACGACATCAGCGCTGTGCGCAACGTTCTTGGTCCCGGCATCATGTATCCTACTGATACAATTATGACGTTTGTGATGGTCCTCGCGATGATGCTCGTGAAGGATTGGAAGCTGACACTCCTCGCGCTCACACCGATGCCGCTCGTATCGTATGCCGTGTATCGGCTGGGAAAGCTCATCAATTCAAAATTCACCGAGCGACAGGAACAGTTTTCAAAGCTCACAACCCGCGCGCAGGAAAATCTTTCCGGCATTCGGGTGATCAAGGCCTATGTGCGGGAGAAATACGAAACGGAACAGTTCCGCGACCTGAGCTGGGAATATCTGAAGAAGAACCTTGTTCTCGCACAGGTCCAGTCCATTCTGTGGCCCTTGATGTTCATCCTGGTTGGTTTCTCAATGCTTGTTACTTTGTACGCCGGGGGCGTCCGGGTTATCGAAGGTGAAATATCCATCGGCACACTGACCGCGTTCATGGCGTACCTGACTATGCTCATCTGGCCTATGATCGCATTTGGCTGGGTCGTGAACCTTTTGCAGCAAGGGGCAGCGTCGATGGCGCGACTCGCCACTATTTTTGATACAGTACCGGATATCCGCGACGACGACCAAACGGACAAGAGTATTACTTCGATTCAAGGAGCAATCGAATTCAAAAATGTCTCATTCACACACAAAAGCACTGTTTCACACACGCTGAAGAACATCAATCTGAAAATTGAAAAGGGAATGACCATTGCGGTGATCGGTCACACCGGCACCGGAAAATCTACGCTGGTAAACCTGATCCCAAGATTGTACGACGTCTCCGACGGTCAGCTTCTGATCGACGGTAACGACGTTCGGAGAATACCAATCGCCGTCCTCCGGTCCCAGATCGGCTATGTTCAACAGGAGACGTTTCTGTTTTCGGATACCATTGCAGACAATATTCGTTATGGCATCGACGATTCGTCAATGGAAAAGGTCCTGGAAGCGGCTGGAATCTCGCGCATCTCGACCGACGTATCGGAATTCCCGAAGCAGTACGAGTCGATGATCGGCGAACGGGGTATCACCCTTTCCGGCGGACAAAAACAGCGCACCAGCATTGCACGAGCCGTCATCCGCCAACCGAAGATCCTGATTCT
>JADGQA010000236.1 GCA_017882185.1 Bacteroidota bacterium | reverse complement strand
AAAGGATGATGGAGTCATCATCCGTGTGAGTCTCGATAAACCGCTTCCGGAGAAACTCGTGGGGAATGCAGGTTTCAATCTCGAATTTCTTCCGTCTGCTTACTTTGAAAAGACATTCCTTGCCGATGGGGAACCGGGGATCTTTCCCCTCTATCCATCGAGCAGTGCTGAAATACGTCCATTGTCGCAGAAGATCCCTCAGTTTAATGGCTACTCGACGTTTGATGACAGAGGACGAAATGAGTTCCTGGTTCCCGACCCTCTTGCACAATGTAAGACATTGATTCTGGCTCCGGAAGACCCAGAGCGATACGTCAAGATACAGGCTTTGAGTGGAGAATTGAAGTTGTATGATGGTCGAATTCTCGCACAGAACGGATGGTTCGTCGTGCACAGTTCGCTTCCTGCCAACAAAACGGGAACCGTTGTAGAGTGGTACATCGAAGCGAATACCATTCAGAACTGGACACGAAAACCCGTTATTGGGTTTTCGCAGGTAGGATACCATCCATCCCAGAACAAGGTTGCTGTTATAGAACTGGACAAAAACGATCAACCACTACCGACAGCTTCTCTGTTTCAAGTGACTCCGGAAGGAAAATTTGTTGAGAAGTTTAGAGGGGATGCAAAACCGTGGGGTGCATATCTCCGCTACCAGTACCTTACTTTCGATTTTTCGTCCGTGACTGATACCGGCTTGTATTGTATCAAATACGGAGACCAACGGACCGAAGCGTTTCCAGTGGGATCCCAGGTATACAGGGATGTTTGGCATCCGACGCTTGATGTATGGTTTCCCGTGCAGATGGATCACATGGCTGTACGGGAAGCCTATCGCATATGGCACGGGGTTCCGTTCCGTGATGACGCGATGCAAGCTCCAGTTAATATCAGACATTTTGACGGTTACTGGATGGATTCGACGACCAATACAAAATACAAACCGCTGGAGCACATTCCGGGACTGGATGTTGGCGGGTGGTTTGATGCGGGAGACTTCGATATCGAAACCGCCCACCACTGTACTGCCATTATGAGTTTTGTGGATACCTGGGAGAATTTTCATCCTCAGCGCGATGAGACGTTCATCGATCAAAAAACCCGTTATGTAGACATCCATAGGCCTGACGGCAAGCCCGATATCCTGGAGCAAATAGAACACGGTACGCTCCAATTGGAAGCCCAGTTTAAGAGTGTCGGCTTCGCAGTGCGAGGGATCAATTTCCCTTATCTGTACGAATACCATCACCTGGGAGATGCTTCGACGATAACCGACAATCTAATTTACAATCCGAAGTTGAAACCATATGAGACGGACGGACTAACCAGTGGGACCCTGGATGATCGTTGGGTTTTTACTCCGAAATTTCCACCTCTCAATTACGCCGCCATTGCAGCACTGGCGTCTGCAAGCCGCGCATTAAAGGGCTTCAATGATCAACTTTCCGATGAGGCTCTCGCAACGGCCGTTAGTGCCTGGGACAAACAGCATCAAGAATCCCCGGTTGACGACAGGAGGTGGAGGCTGTGGTTTTTTGAAAATGCAGAATGTACAGCCGCGCTGCAACTCTACATCACTACGATGAACGAGACGTATGAGAAGAGGTTCAGTGAATTGATATGGACTCAGTTGGATTCAGCTCTTGCCTGGAATATCGCCACAGCTGCACGGGCAGTTCAGTATATGCCCCCGAACTACAAATCCAGGCTCGAACCATACGTACGGAAATACAGAGGTGAAATTGAGAAATTAACCCAACATAATCCCTTCGGAGTTCCTATCGGAACGAGAGGCTGGGCCGGCAATAGTGAACTGATATCCTGGTCTATTACCAACTACTATCTGCACATGAATTTTCCGAACCTTGTCGGGCGAGACGATGTGTACAGAGGACTGAATTATGTCTTTGGCTGCCATCCATACTCAAATATTTCCTTTGTCGCAGGGGTGGGTACCCATTCAAAGAGAAGAACATACGGAAGCAATCGCGCGGATTTTTCTTTCATTGCCGGCGGAGTTGTCCCGGGTGTGCTGCTGCTGAAACCTGACTTTCTGGAGAACAAGGAGGATTGGCCTTTTCTCTGGGGTGAAAATGAATGTGTCATCGATATTTGTGCCGACTACATTTTTCTCTCTAATGCCGTAAATGGTTTGTTGGATAAGAAATAGGCAAGATGAGAATAAGCGCCAAAGATGCTTGTTTGGTCACCGAGCTATCACAAGTATTCATACAAATCGAGCAGAGTCGGAAAATATCACGATGGAAAAGGGCCCGGTTCTGCTCAAATAGCAGGGTTCTCATAAATCACACAATCAACACTAATCTGCAGAAGGGAAGTTATGAAAAAGCCACTGATTAGGATGATGTACTTCATCATCGGGTTCTTCATTGTTTCGGTTGGTACGCTGAGGGCACAAAGCAGCGTTGTTTCGTGGAATTTTGAAAGCGACAGCCTTGGATATTCGTTCGCTCACATTGGCTGGAGTCAAGCAGACGTTCAAGCCGTGGTTGCTAATGATCCGCTTGTAGGTGGAAACAAGGTCTTGAAGAATACAATTCACAATTATAATGCTGCCCCTGTTCTTCAATACATCCTGCCGGCCGGAAAGACTCTGGCTGATTTTGATTCCTTAACTTTTAGGGGCTATTTTGCGCAGGGAGATGTAGATTATAAGGACATTGTCGTTGAAGCCTACCAAACGATGCCAACCGCTCAGTTTGGTAACAATGCAAGTGCTAAAGTTGGCGATTGGAATCGTGCTCAGGGGGGATCCACGAGTTGGGAAAACATCGCCGTCAATATTGGCAACAGTACCAGCCTGCATGATACCATCTATATTGCATTCGGAATAAGCTGTGCAGGCACGGGAAGTGTCGGTGCTGCTGGAGATACAAGTATTTGGTATGCCGATAATGTTAGCCTTGTACTAAAACCGGCAGCGAACCTCAATGCTATTTTTGCGAGCTCAAAAAACTCCATAGACTTCGGAAGTGATACTGTTGGCATTGCCAAACAAGATAGTGTAAAGATTTATAACCAGGGAACAGACACACTCAAGGTTACTCAAATTTCGTCAACCAATGCATTATTTATATTTTCTCCTTCTGCTTTTTCGATTGCGCCTTCAGACAGTTCAAAGCTCACGATAACTTTTACACCGGTTGATACTTCCAGTCAATCAGGATTTATCGTACTAACACATAATGCGGTAGGATCGCCCGATTCAGTTTCTGTAAGAGGAAAGGGTATTGGCAAGTCTCTTCCTATTGTCACGAACGGAGGTTTCGAGAGTTCCGACACCGGAGTGGTGAACAACAATGTCAAAGGCTGGTTAATTTCGGTAGGTTCAGGCGTAACCCCGCCGCCACTAATCGAGATCGTGAGCAATACGGTTGAAGAGGGAAACCGTGCATTAAAAGTCACTGTTAATGCTGCAACATCAACTCAATGGGATATACAGGCTGTTGCAGATAGTCTTCGGGTTAAACCGAACGGAAAGTATAACTATTCTATTTGGGCAAAAGCTGCGACCGCAGGCGCACAAGTAAATTTCACGGTGGGATACTATTCGACCGGTGAGATTCAGGCAATCCGCCCCGCCACTCTGTCTACCCAGTGGCAAAAATTCTCGATGCAATTCACGGTCACCAGCAATGAAGCATATATCCGCGGACCCGTTCATTTTAGTTATGCAGTCAATGTTGGGAATATTATTTATGTAGATAATCTGCAAATAACTGAAGTGATTCAGAATCCAGTTGATTCCACTAAGATCTGGAAAGGCCCGGCACTGGCTCAGGGATCGTACAAGTTTCTCGGTTCTCTCTATACGCCTGGCCAAACGCCCGACTTCTTGAATTTTTGGACCCAAATGACTCCCGAAAATGCCGGCAAGTGGGGCAATGTGGGAGTTTCAACAGACACTACGCAATGGACTTGGAGCGGGTTGGATGCACAATACAATTATGCTCAAACCAATCATTTGATCTTCAAGGATCATTGTCTCATTTGGGGAGCACAGCAGCCGACCTGGATCTCCGGTCTTGATTCTGCAACGCAAGCTATGTACATCGAAACGTGGATCAGGAATATAGGACAACGGTACCCCAATACCGCTTTAATCGATGTCGTCAATGAAGCTCTCAATGGACACAATCCACCCGACGGAGGCGGCTCTCCAGCACGTGCTAATTACAAGAATGCTTTGGGGGGGAATGGTGCAACGGGTTGGGATTGGGTCATCAATGCTTTCACTTTGGCGAGGAAATACTTGCCCAACACCAAATTGTTGATTAATGATTACGGCATTATCAACGATAACACCGCAACAACGTCCTATCTTCAAATCATCAATCTATTGACTGCCAGAGGACTCATCGACGGTATCGGCGTGCAAGGACATCGCTTTGAACTTGAAAGCGCAGACACCACCACGGTGAAAAGCAATCTGGATAGACTTACGGCGACGGGCTTGCCAATCTACATCACGGAATTCGATCTGGGAAACCTTGGCAACGGCACCCCAGTCGACGACAATCAGCAGCAGCTTCTGTACATGAAGGTATTCCCAATTCTATGGAGTCACCCCGGGGTGAAAGGCATAACCGTCTGGGGTTATAAAGAGGGTTTGGGGTGGCAAACCACCTCGTATCTCGTCCGTGCGGATGGCACTGCAAGACCAGCATTGCTCTGGTTGGCGGCCTATATCAAAAACAACCCTCTCGGCGTCACAGAAACAGCATCCAAACTCCCGTCCACGTATGAATTGGAGCAGAACTTTCCAAATCCGTTTAATCCGACATCTGAAATTCAATACTCTGTTCCACGAAATGGACATATTTCATTGAAAGTCTACAACATTCTGGGAAAGGAAGTTGTAACACTCTTTGACGGTGTTCGACAACCCGGAAATTACGTAGCCACCTTTAACGGAGTCGGACTAGCGAGCGGTGTGTATTTCTACCGGCTCCGAGCTGGCAGCTTCACGGAAACAAAAAAACTGTTGTTGGTCAAGTAACATTGTCCGACCCGAGGTTTTGGGTCGTAACGAAATACTCTCACGAATCAAGCGGTATCCAGATGGATACCGCTTGACGACGGAGGAGTGTACCAGATGAGGAAATAGCATATACACTTGATCTTTCAACGAATGAAAAGCAGCAGTCTGATTTACCTCAGTCTTTTCCTACTTTCTGCGTCGATCCTCTGCTTCGAAACTGTCTCCAGCCGCATTGCATCTGTAGGAAATGCATGCTCACAGAAATCTTACCATACCCAACAATGTGCAGATGCTGAAATCGACGATGAATAACCTGGCTGAAAAACGAAAGGATCCAGGTTCTATCCCCAGTTTCACACTTTCCACTGGATGCAGAATTCCGTGCATTGGGCTGGGAACATTCGGCTCTGATGCCGTGAGCGCTGAAACGGTAGCGGCAACAGTTGAGAAAGCAGTTTATGCGGGTTATCGGCACATCGACTGTGCCTCTGTGTACGGGAATGAAAAGAACATCGGTGTCGTGTTCGAAGAACTCGTCAAGAGTGGTGATGGCAAGCGCGAGGAT
>JADGQA010000235.1 GCA_017882185.1 Bacteroidota bacterium | reverse complement strand
GCAGATCTTCAACTGTTCGGAACGTGTGTTGTTCATCCCAAGTGCGCTGCCATTTGGCCTCTATGGTTTGGAAATCATACTTCATGGTGATTCTTCACCTATTCTTGTCTCCTTCGCCCATTGTGGGCTTTAAAATTTAGCAAATAACGCCGCGATTAGCAATGAAAGGAAATGGGAGGATATGACTAGACAGACTTTAGTACGAGCATCGTGATATCGTCGGACTGCGGTGAGCCTTCCGTGTGGACTTCCAGGGCTGCTCGAATCGTCGCTATGATTTCACGTGCGGAAGAGTTCCTTGCTCCTTTCGCAACTCTCTCAAGCGCCTCCTCGGAGAAATCGACGTTGTCTCGATTCATTGCTTCACTGACACCATCCGTGTACATCATGAGAACATCACCCGGTTCAATGTGGCACATTCCTTCTTCGTATGGTGCGATGCTCTTCATAATCCCCAAGATCAATCCACCCTTTTCCAATTTTTCCACTGATCCATCCTTCCTGATCAGCATGGGAGGATTATGGCCCGCATTAACATAGTGGAATTGCCGGCTTTCAGTTTCTAAGTTTCCCCAGAAGAAAGTGATAAATTTCCCTCCGTGCGTGTTCATACAAATGAGATCGTTCATTCGGCCGGTCGCAATCGGAAGTGGCAGGTGGAGGGGCGCAATCGTGCGCAAGACCGCCTGAACTCCCGCCATCAAGAGAGCCGCGGGCGTCCCCTTTCCCGATACGTCTCCGATAGCGACAACGTAGTCACTCTCTGAATGCTCAATGACATCGTAGTAATCTCCTCCCACCTGAAATGACGGAATATTGATCCCTGCAATTTCAAATCCGCGAATTGTAGGCAGTTTCTCCGGAAGAAGTCCCTGTTGGATTTCTCTTGCAATTTTTAGCTCATCTTCAAGGCGCTGTTTTTCCAAAGCGTCCCGAAACAGGCGTGCATTCTCAATAGAAATGATCGCCAAGTTTCCGAGGGAGTATAGGAATTCAAGATCAACTGGAGAATACTCACCACCACGGAGCCTCGGTCCCAGCATGATCAAACCCTTCGTCTGATTTTGCAGGTGCATGGGAATCAACGCCGATATGCCAAGCTGATGCAACGCGACCGCCGGTTCTCTCAGTTTCCTTTGTTTCAGCAAATCTTGAATAAGCTCCGCCTTTCTTAAATCACAAAGAGCCTTTAGAGACGTACTGATGTTTACTTCACCTTCGAGCTTTGATGCAATGATCTGAAGATCTTCTCCGTTTCTCAGACAGATAGCGTATCGGTGGACTCCCACCTGTCCCAAGAGGGCGAATGTGATGAGCCGAACGACTTTCGACACATCCAGACCAATGTTGAATTCTTTACTCAGATCGAAAAGTGTATTCAACTCCTGGTACTTATGGTCAAGAGTCCGATTGACTTCTTTCAGTTGATCGATAATAACCGCCTTCTCAATTGCGGCACCCGAAAGATTCACAAGAGACTGTATAAGCTGCTTGTCGCCTGAGGTATATTGTTTTTGTGAGAGCCGGGAACCGATAGCAATGAGCCCAAGGACCTTTCGTTGGGAAGATATCGGAATGATCAGCTCCTGCCCGAGCGAAGCAAAATAGTCCACCCAGGCCATTTTTTTCCGCATCAGTTTTTCGACGGGAGCGATAGTACGAAGTGGTCTCTCGATTTGGAGTCGCTGGCCGATTGACACCTGTTCCAGGCCCTTTTTGGCAATCACCTCGAAGTCCCCCTTCTCTTTTCGAAGCATCACCAATCCCTTTGAAACGAGCATTTTTCCCATGACCGTTAATAAGACGGTACTCAGGATGAAGTTGAGATCGAGGGATGAATTGACGACGTTGCTGAATTCAAACAGCGGGAGAATATCAGATGAGGATTTTCGAACGACTTGGTTGGGTGTTGGAATGACGGGGAGACGCATTCAGAGCCTAATCACTTACTTCTTGATCAAGCTTTGTTTCTTCGACAGATATTTCACAAGGCTCACCTCATTGCTGTGTCCTGCTTCAAAGTTGTATTCGACCTTGTCCATCAGTTTTCGCATCAAGTACACTCCCAAACCGCCGCGTCGATGGTGCGTAAGGTTTCGTTGTAGATCCGGTCTTTTCAACGCATCAGGATTGAAATTCTTGCCGTTGTCTTTTATTTTCACTTCAAATGTTCCATTGTTGCGGACAATCGCTATATTGATTTCCTTATCAGGCGCGTATTGATAGGCGTGTTTGATGATATTCGTACACGCCTCGTCCACCGCCAGGACAATATTGGCGACATCTTCCTCGCTGAACCCGAATTGTCTTGCGGCCTCCGAAACAAAATCTCGTACCTCCAGGAGGTGATCAGTCCTGCTCAGGACAGTTTTCGATATCTTCTTCGCCATTGCCACCATATCAGTACATCACTGGTTCGTCATTCTTAGTTTCTGCAACCGGCCGGATAGCTATTGTTTTTTGCCATCCTTGAATTTGCCAATCGCTTCTTTTTCGTCTTTATAGATCTCATAGAGGATCGGGAATCCAAGAAGATCGAAGACGTTGTATACCTTGGGGGTCATGTTCGTCAACTTGATGTCCCCTTTGTTTTTCCTTACATCCTCGATATAGGCCATAAAGACCCCTAGTCCCGCGCTGCTGATGTAGGAAAGGTCCTTGAAGTTAACAACAATCCTGTAACGCTTTTCATTGAGTAATTGCTGAAAAGCGTTTTCAAGATCTGGTGCTGTGTGAGCGTCGAGGTATCCTTTGAGTTCAAGAACATTGACGCCCTCACCCTCCCGGTGGTGGATTTTGAAATCGCTCATAACAGTTCTCCTTCTTGTATCACTCCTGTATATCTACGTATGATTGCGTTCATTAATCAGTTCCCCAACCATTTTAGAATCACTAGTGTCATATCGTCTCCGTAAACCGTATCTCCCGTGAATGTTCGCACATCGTTCAATATAGCATCTTTGATTCGGCATGCATCAAGATTCTTCGCCGCGACTGCGGTTTTCACAAGACGATCATATCCATATTCGTCTCCCTTTTTGTCACGTGATTCTGTGATCCCATCTGTATAGAAAATGCAGATATCTCCCAGCTTGAGACGTATTTTGCGTTCTTCAGTCGACTCCTCGAATAACGATCCGTTCGTAAGCCCCAAGCCCAGACCCGTAGGCCTGACCAGTTCGTACCCCTCAGAAGAAATATACACAACGGGACAATGTCCTGCCCGGGCCAAAACCATCGAAGCGTGCTTCGTATCGACCATGACATAGATAAGACTTACAAAAGCGTTTCTTTCTAGACTATTCATGAGTGTTTCATTGGCCCGAACAAGCAGTTCGCGTGGTGACGAGCAGAGTTTGCTCAGGGACAAAAAAATGCCTTTCACTTCTGCCATATAGAATGCCGCAGAAACGCCCTTTCCTGAAACATCACCTACCACAATCCCAAACCTGCCTTCAGTCAATTGAACAAAATCGTAATAATCTCCTCCCACCTCCATCGAAGATTCCGATACCGCCGCAATATCCACAGAGGGGAAATTGGGGACGCTCTGCGGCAACAAGCGCTTCTGCATGCGTTGGGCCACCATCAATTCCTGGTGCAATCGCTCCCTTTCAATTGATTTGGCAATGAGCTTCGAGTTCTCAATAGCAATTGTAACGTGGTCCGCAAAGGTCGTCAGTACATCAATATCATCCTGGTCGAATCCGTATTCCATTTCTTTCGTCGCGTGGAGAATGCCAATGAGTTCCTCGTGCGAAATCAAAGGAACGCTGAGCATTGAACCCTTCAGTTGAGCGTTTTGCTTCATATGTTTCGTTCGCCGATCCGAGAGAATATCGTCAATAAGCGAAACTTTTTTCGTCTGAACCATGACTTGTCGAAGTGACGGCGTAGTCCCGCCGATCAACCGTTCAATCTGCTCTGTCGTTATGTTACGTCTCGCGACCACGTTGACCGAAATGTGCCTATCATCTCCCGAGGGCTGAACAAGTTCAAGCCATGATGTGCCAGCTCCACACACTTCGAGGGTCATTTGGGTTACTGTATTCAAGAGGTCGTTGAAATCGAATACCTGAGTAATAAGCCGACTGAGATTGTGAAGCGATGTCAGCTCCGATTGTTTTCGTTCAAACACTTCAGCGGTGGGCAGATGGAACAGCGTGCTGATGAATGCCATGCCAAAATACACGGCGGCAAGAATTGCGTTGAGTTGGATAAATGTGTGCAGAGGACTACTGAAGGAACTAATCAGTTTGTTCACGGCGGACGTATTCGTCACCAGGACACTCAGGAATACGTTCGTAAAGAAGAGCAGGGCAGTGTACACAATACAGTATAGCTTCTCCCTCCGCGACAAATAGACAATCCAGCTTTGTCTGAAAGAATTGATAACTACAAAAACGATTGCTACAACAAAAAGACCCGTCGTGAGCAACCTGTCAATTGCCAATAACGATGTATTCACAACACACGTCGTCAACAGGAGAGCCATGAGGATGACAAAATTCCGTTTTGTACCTTTTTTTCTTTTGTGAAGAACGAGATCACGCGCCGTAAGGAGAGTAAGAATGGAGGCAATGCCGAGAATAATGACAAGTGGAATGGACAGAAACTCTGCCAACGCACCTTGCGGATTCGGCACGAGTGTAACCATCCCAGCTACCGTAAGAACACTGAAGCTAATGACGAAGAGCTTACCAATCTCGCGGGGAATTGCCTTGCTGAGCCTGGGTTTCCTTCCCTCGATGTAGTAGTAGATTGCAAAGAATGCCACGACCACAGCGAATTCTCTGATAACTGAAACGGAGGTCAGTTCGAGATCTACATTTGCCCGTATGACATCATAGAAAAAAACGCTTGGGAAAACGATGACCGGAACTAGAAGGGATATGATTCTCTTTAATCTAGACATCCACTCAACGGACTCCAATCCTACGGCAAAGCGACCAACGGCAGTCTATGGCGTGGCTTCTACCGATCAATTCACTTATTACTTTCGTTAAACGGACGAGAAAGTTGCAGCAAAAAGGAAGCTAACTAAAATGGACGCCGCCAAGAAGCAGGTTGTTCGAGCTATGAGACTTTGCCGACGGCAACATATCGTTCGACGAGATACGACCGATTATCAGCTCAAACATCCAAATTCGGCCAAATACCGATCGACATCCCGCGCATACGCAGAAGTGGGAAACTCCTTCTTCAATCGTTGTAGCATTTCAGCCGCTTTGTCCTTCTTGCCAGCCATTGAATAGTTGTTTGCTGCTTTGAACAAATCGTCGGGCGCTTGAATTGGTGTCATGTATTTAGACGCCGCCTGCTCGTAAAGGCTTGCAGCTTCTTCGTGATTACCTTGTGCTTCATAACAAGAAGCCTCTCCCGCCAAGGCCGAACTGCTCAATAATTTGTCGCTGATATCAACACCTTGAAAGTAAATCAAAGCCTTGTCATAGTTGTGTAAGTTGAAATAGGAGTTCGCCAAGTACAGCTTTGCCATTTCTCCAGCTTGAGTACTTCCATAGTCGTCGACGATCGATTGGAGGCCACGAATATTCTCCTGCGGTATTCCGTCGATGGCAAG
>JADGQA010000234.1 GCA_017882185.1 Bacteroidota bacterium | reverse complement strand
GATGGATTCTGTCGCGTCGACGGATATTTCCGGTGCATTTACTCCTGCGGATTTCCAGGAGAAACTCTTCCTCAAGCAGGATCGATTCAATCTCATCGCTTCCGGGAGGCGATGGGTTGGACAGCAGATCAACTACTTCAGTACGACAGCGGTGTATACAAATTCCCTTCCGGGCTACGTTGCATCGTCACCCGTTCAATACCGTTTCGTGTTTTGGAGTCGCTCGAGCACATACGACGCATTTACCGTTTTTGAGAGCGGCCAGCAGCTGGGACCAGCGATCTCGACCGTTCCTGTGGATGTTAATCCAAGTGACAATGAGAACTACTTTACGTATGTGACTTCCGAGATATCCTTCGTTGGTTCAGGAATGATTTCCGACAGCAGAAGTAACGTAAAAATCGCCTTCATGACGGATAATCAGTCAGCCAAAGGCTGGATCGACTACATGGATCTCCTCTATCGGAGAAGTTTCGATGCCGTCGGCAACTCATTGCTTTTTGATTCTCCCGACACCAACGCCGTGGTGGAGTACGCGGTGCACAATCTTCCGACGAGCAATGTTTTTGTGTTTGATGTGACGGATCATCAGTCGGTAAAGCGCATCACGCAGGTCCGAACCGATATCGCGGACGGAACCGTAAGAAGGTTTCAAGTGGTGCAGAGTGCTGGTGGCATCAAGTCATTTGCAGTCGTAGGCTTGTCCGGAACCTTGTCGCCTTCGAGCGTCTCACAAACTGCAAATTCGAATCTTCACGGTTTCAATCCGGGTGCGGAGTTTGTCATCATATCACCGAATGCGTTTGCGGATCAGGCTGAACGATTAAGGGCGTACCGGCAGGCACACGATTCTCTGCAGTCGATGGTTGCGATCATAGACAATATTGAAAACGAATTCTCCGGGGGACTTTTAGACCCTATGGCTGTCCGTGATTTCCTGAGTTATGCCGAGGCAAACTGGGCAATCAAACCGAAATACGTATTGCTTTTCGGCGGCGGCCATTATGATTACAAAAATGTCCTCACGACTACGCCGAACTGGATACCGCCGTACGAATCGCTGGAGTCGAACTATCAAATCCATTCGTTCGCCAGTGACGATTTCTTTGCTATGCTTGACGCTGGAAGTCCTCGTATTTCAATCGCGATCGGTCGCATCCCCGCACGATCTGGCGACGAGGCGAAGTCCATGGTGGACAAAATCATTGAGTACGAAACCAAGTCTCCTTTTGATACCTGGCGCAATCGTATTACGTTCGTTGCGGACGACGGTCTCACTTCGTCCGGCGATGATGGAAGTATCCACACATCACAGGCAGAAGACCTCGCCGACAATCACACGCCGGATTCGTTTGAGAAGAACAAAATCTATCTTTCGATGTACCCTACCGTGTTGAGCGCAACGGGGCGTACCAAGCCGCAGGTCAACAAAGATATTGTCGCTGCGATCAATCGCGGTACTCTCCTATTAAACTTTTCCGGTCACGGAAATTCGCAGTTATGGGCTCACGAAGCCGTCTTCACGCAGGCTGCTGACATACCACAACTCGTCAATTTTGACAAACTGACGTTTCTCGTTGCCGCGACTTGCAATTTTGCCGAGTACGACGTGCCGACCGAACAAAGCGCGGGAGAACAATTCCTTGTTATGGAAAAAGGTGGCGCTGTCGGTGAAGTGACATCATCGCGCGCTGTGTATCAGTACAGCAATCAACAGTTCAACAATCAACTTTATGACAACCTTTTTCCAAGGGATGCCGGGGGAAATCCCCGTCGTCTCGGAGATGTCATGTGGCTCACGAAGCAGGTATTTTTCGCTACAGCCAATGATGATTGGAACGCAGCGAAATATCACTTGTTCGGAGATCCCACAATGCGTCTGGATATCCCGCGGTCATTTGTCTCCCTGGACAGCGTGAATGGAAAGTCGACAGCCCAGGTGGACACGATGAAAGCGCTTGGAACGGTAACAGTGAATGGTTTTGTCAGGAATTCCGACGGCACGCCGACGCAGACGTTCAATGGTACGGGAATTATTGAAGTGTTCGATTCCCAACGTCAGGTCGTTCTCCAGGACATTGGCAATTACCCCGTTGAGTTAATCGGTAGTGTCTTGTACAGGGGGGAAGTGTCGGTGACGAATGGATCCTATCGCGCTGTTTTTCCCATTCCGAAGGATGTGACGTACGGAAATCGTTCACGACTGTCATTGTATGCATGGAACAACTTGTCCGACGCAGTTGGGTATACGGAAAATGTGACGATCAATGGAACGGATTCGACGGCAGCCGCGGATACGAGTGGTCCACAGATCTCGATCTTTTTTGACGACCAGTCGTTCAGGCCCGGAGATCGTGTTAAACCGAACTCCACACTGTTCGTCCAGCTTCAGAGTCGGAACGGCATCAATACTTCAACGGTCGGAATCGGTCACGGTCTTCAGGCAGTCTTAAACAACACAACGGAAATCGACTTAACGAACTATTATCGGGGGGAACTGAACACGTATCAAAGTGGTCATGTTCAGTATCAGATGTCAGGTTTGGCTGACGGCAAGTACAGTCTTCTCGTGAAAGCATGGGACATTTGCAACAATTCCTCTCAGGCACTGACGAATTTCGTCGTCTCGTCAACCACTGACCTGGAAATGGCGAACGTTGTGAACTATCCCAATCCGTTTTCTCGTGCAACGACGTTCACGTTTCAAAGGAATTCCGAGGATCCGATTGATGTCGAAATCAAGATCTATACGATTGCCGGACGTCTCATCCAACATCTGGATTCGTATTCTGTCATTGATCGGTTCGTTCAGGTTCCGTGGGATGGCAGAGACCATGATGGCGATCCACTTGCAAATGGAATATATCTGTATAAAGTCACAGCAAAAACGGCGGATCGACGGGTGACGAAAGAGGAACTCGGGAAACTCGTCATTATGCGGTAACCGGAGACAAGTGGAGGAGGAGATGAAGAAATGACGGCAATCGATTTGTGCAGAGTGTGACAAACGAAGCATACACCGTCGAAATCAATTCAGATTCGATGTGGAAATTGAAATTCAAATTAAAATAAACTACTTTGATTATGCCGGGATCGAAACCGGTTCACCATTTTAGTGGAAGGATAATGTGATTATGGGACGTAGACTGATGTTTGTAGGACTGGTCGTGAGTCTATTCCAAACAGCATATACTCAGGTTGTGACGACTGCCGTTCCGTTTCTTCTGATTACGCCAGACTCACGGTCGGGGGCGATGGGCGAGGCAGGAGTCGCTATTGCAGATGATATCTGGGCAACGTACTGGAACCCTGCAGGGTATGCATTTCAGACAGGGTCTGCCGTTGCTCTTACCCATGCAGACTGGCTCCCTGCGTTCAACCTGGGGGATGTTTGGATTGCTCATGGCGTATACAAACAGCCTGTTGAGGAGCTCGATGGTGTTGCGTCGATTTCAATCACATACCTCAATTTGGGGGATTTTGCCCGAACGACCATCGACCCAACTGTTCTCGAAACGTTCAAAGGGTTCGAATTCGCTCTTGCGGTCGGATACGCCACGAAACTGACTGAGAATCTTGGAATTGGCTTGAATGCGCGCTATATCCGCAGTCAATTGTCGCCATTTGGCACTGCCGAAGAGCAGGGAAGAGGAGTTGCGAACGGGGTCAGTTTTGATGTGGCAATGCTCTATCGACCACAGTCTGTCGTCATTCCATTTACGGATGCTGATCTCGGACATCGGTTAAGTCTGGGTTTCAACATTTCCAATATCGGTCCGAAGATCTTCTATATCGATGAAGCCCAGGCCGATCCATTACCCATGAATCTTCGTCTTGGATTTGCTTACGATATCCTCCAGTCGGATTACAACAACTTTACGATTACAACAGACGTCAGCAGGCTCCTTGTGCGAAAATACGATGATGGATCTTCCGACCAGTTTTACAAAGCCTTCTTCTCGACGTGGACCGGAAAAAAGCTTGATGAACAATTGAGGCTGTTTGATTCGAGCATCGGATTGGAATACTGGTACGGATCGCCAAAGCTCATCGCGCTTCGCGCCGGATACTTCTACGAAGACCCAAGATCAGGGAACCGCAAGTATATGACGTTCGGGGCGGGTGTTCGGTATGACAGTTATGGATTTGATTTCAGTTATATCAACGCTGCACAGAACGAGGATCCACTCGGCGGTACACTGCGATTTTCCCTGTCAATCGGCTGGGGTGAATAGGATCAACGCGCTCGATCGGCGGCCATTGCAGTAATTTCCATTCAACCCCCGGAGAGTCATGAAAGCAGCATCGTTGTACGCTGTACTGTTTGTGTTCGGCGCAACGCTGAGCGCACAACCGAAACCCGCTGTTCACCTTCGACTGTCACACCCGCTCAATCAGGCTCGCGTGGAGGGTCCTGCGCTTACTTCCTTCCGTGATACGCTGAAGGTTCTGGCGATCATGGTTGACTTCCAATCATCCAGCGATCCAAGAATCACGGGTAACGGGAAATTCATGCTGCAATCCATTCCCGACCTTGTTGATCCCCCGCCGCACGATGTTCAGTATTTCTTGTACAAGATGCAATTTGTTCAGAATTACTTTAGGAAAGTATCCAACGGGAAGCTTGCGGTCGTGGGGACTGTATTGAACCGCGTTCTCTCCGTCTCGAAACAAATGCAGGACTATGCCCCGTCCTCCACGAGTAACAATGCAGAACTTGCGGCGCTGGTCGCTGAAAGCTGGGCGATGGCAGACTCAGCGTATCCAGGTTTCCCGTTCAGTCAGTACGATGCGTTCGTTGTTTTTCACGCAGGTATCGGACACGATCTCAACATCATAAATTTTCTTGGGTATGATCCTACGCCGCTCAATCTTCCCTCTCTGTATTTTGGTCCGCAAGCGCTCAAGGATGCCTTTCAGAATCCATCGTACGACGGAGTGCCTGTCAGTGGCGGTAGCTTCAACATTGACAACACTATCCTCCTCCCCGAGACCGAGACGCAATTCGTTGTCAGTTCTCAAGGCCCTGATACTTTGCAATTCAGCATCAACGGTCTCTTCGCCGCATCCATAGGGAGCTATCTTGGTCTCCCGGATTTATGGGACACGAAAACGGGACTTACGGGAATCGGTCAATATGGATTGGAAGACGGAGCATCTTTTTTTGCATACTTTGGATTATTCCCTCCGGAACCATGCGCGTGGGAGAAAATAAGACTCGGATGGGTCACGCCTATCACGATCACTTCGACATCGCCTAACCTTCAGGCTCCCGCGGTCAGTCTGTATCACGAGGGTCAGGCGTTTGTTGCACAGGACACGATTTACAAGGTGCCGATCAACAGCACCGAGTACTTTCTCCTTGAAAATCGAAGCCGTGATCCATTTAATATTGGTCAAACGCTGACTATAATTCAAAATGGCAATCCGGTACTCAGGACTTTCCACGTGGATTCTGCAGGATTCGACAACAATGATATTTCTGCGATACATGGATCTGTCGTCGATGTCCAGAACTTCGATTGGGCGTTGCTCGGCCTTATCGATACCACACACGTGTACGATGGCGGTGGGATTTTTATCTGGCACAT
>JADGQA010000233.1 GCA_017882185.1 Bacteroidota bacterium | reverse complement strand
CGAAACAAAAAACCCGTTACGAATCAGCCTCGCGACGGGTTTTTTCTACTCTGTTTTACTTAGAGGATCACTCCTCTGCGTTCTTAAGTGCGCTGCTTCCTGTACGATCGCAGATACTCCACGATGGCGGTCGTCGAAGCACCGGGCGTGAAAAGCTCTCCAACGCCCATTTTCTTCAGTTCGTCCACATCTCGTTTGGGAATAATCCCCCCTCCGAAAAGGAGGACATCGTTTAATCCCTTTTCTTTCATCAAATGAAGTACTTTTGGAAAGATCGTCATGTGTGCACCGCTCAACAGACTGATCCCTATTGCATCAACATCTTCCTGGAGGGCCGCCTCGACGATCATTTCGGGAGTCTTTCGTAGCCCCGTGTAGATCACTTCCATCCCTGCATCGCGCAAGGCAGCCGCTACTACCTTTGCTCCACGATCATGGCCATCCAGTCCTGCTTTCGCAATCAGGACGCGTATTGTTCCTTCCATGGTACTCTCCTGTTCCTTCATTGGTAGTGAAGTTGTTTCAGGAATTTCTGGAACGTCAGATGGAATTTCATCAATGGAAATCCCACGACATTATAGAAGCAACCGTTCACCTTCTCAACGAACACTGCACCGTAATCATCCTGTATACCGTACGCCCCAGCTTTGTCCATTGGTGATCCAGAGGTCACATAGGCGTGGATTTCTCTTAAATTGATCTTGCGGAACCTGACTCGTGTGCGTTCTGTTCCCGTTACACATTTGCCTGTGCGGCAATCGATAATCGCAAAGGCAGTAATGACAGTATGCTCTTTTCCGCTCAGCATTCTCAGCATCCGTACGGCATCCGCGCGCGAGGCTGGCTTCACCAGAACACGTCGCCCGAGAACGACGATTGTATCGGCACTGATAACAATTGCCTTCGAATACATCCCGGACACTTCAAGTGCTTTTGCGGTCGCGAGTCGACGTGCGTTCTCTTCGGGTGATCGGTGTGCGTCGAATTCTTCAGGTATTCGGCTCGGATGGATTTTGAATTTCAGACCCAACTGCCTGAGCAATATCTTTCGCCTCGGAGACCGCGATGCGAGGACAATCTGCGGTGTTTTCAAGCTCCCTCTCGTCCTGTCTCCAAAAATGGAAAAAGCGATCTCACCATGACAAGATCGCTTTCTTCAAAAATTTCTTTCGATTTCATTCAGCGGAACATGGCCTTAATGCTGCCCCAGGTCCGTTTTGCTGCAGAACTCACGTGCGATACAGTAACAGGATCGGTCTCTGGTGCTGGACTTTGACCGTTGATGATCCGGATTTTGTATTGATAGATGCCCGAGCTTACTTTGAACACAGACTTGTCTACATATTCATACGTCGAATTGCTTCCTTTGAGCTGATCAACCGAAGCAATGACCGTAAACTCACCCATAGTTCCTGCCCGGCGCAGTACGTCAAATCGCTGCACGCCCGATTCATCGATGGTCGACCACCGAACCACAATGTCACTTCCGTTGCTGAACGCCACAGGTTTGTCCTTGATCACCACTGCGTAGGCAGTTGCGAACAAGAGCGCGATTGCGACAGACAAAAGAGAATATCGGACAGCCTTCTTCATGCTCTGCTCAAATATACTTCCCCCTCTCTTAAATCACAAGCGAATCAAAAAAAATGTTTTGGGCTGTGTGCCTGCCTATGGAGTAGGATTTGCCCTTTCTATTCGGTCACCCGGATATGCCATAAGATTTGAAAATCGAGTCCGAAAATTCGGAAACGGCCACGCCTGCCATAATCAACCCTCCCCCCAGAATCCCATATTCGCCAAGGCGTTCTCCCAGGACGAGATAGGCAACTACGGCTGCAATCACAGGTTCTACCGAAAAAACCACGGCACTCCTTGTCGGTGTGGTATCCTTTTGGAATCTTGCCTGCACAAAAAGTGCAATAACTGTTGCAAAGATTGCAAGATAAAGCACTCCGAACGTAAACTCGAGGTTCAAAACAAGGTGAAAACCCTCAAAAAAGAAGAAGCTGAGCCCCGCAAGTCCAGCTGTTACAGAGAACTGCATGAATGTCAAATGGTATGGGTCGCAATTCTGCGAAAACATATCAAGGCACACAATATAGAACGCGAACGAGAGAGCACAAATCAACGTGAGCCCGTCGCCCAATGTAAAATGCGATCCTGCCGGAGATGTCAGAAAATACAAGCCGGCCAGTATGAGAGCTATCCCAAATAGGTTGCCAAACTTCGGAGGTCTCCGTTCAATTACCAGTTGACAGATTGGCGTGAATACCACCATCATTCCGGTTATGAAGGCTGATTTTGAAGCGGTCGTGTACAGTAGTCCGACGGTCTGAGTTGCAAACCCGATAAATAATAGGAACCCGAGAATGGCACCTTTCTTGGCGGACTCTTTTCCGATTGTTCGCAGCCGGGGAAAAAAGACAACCCCAAATATCAACGTTGCGACAAGAAATCGAATCGATGTGTAGAGGAAGGGTCCGGCATCCCGAAGGACGAATTTGGTCACTACGAACGTACTGCCCCAAACAAGCGTGATGAGCAGGAGAAACAACTCCGCTCTCGTACGTTTATTCATAATTAGAACGCTGTGAGCCAGGGATGCGAAGCGGACTTTCTTTGTTGAAGGTCATGATTCTTGATTTACGTGGACCGGGGATTCAGGAGCCTTCAACAGATGGATATGAGTCAAAGAGCTTTCCCCACTGAGTCTGTTTTCGCCATTTATTGAAGGTACGTCGATCCTTGAAGGGCCAGCGATAGTAATCGTGATACGCTTCGGAGCCAAAGATGAAGAAGTTCACGAGGGGCGTGCGGAAAAAGAGATTCTGGAATTTTCTGAGTGGACTGAACCATAAGAGGTCCCCTACCAGACTCGCTCCATTGTCTCCGACAGAGAACTTCCAATCTATTCCGCGAATATCCTCTCCCACTACCTTGATCTCCCGGACATCTCCGCACCCGAGTCCACGTTCGTGCGCAAGATTTATGTATTTGATGCCAAGAGGATCAAAGCCCATCATTTTCGCGGCAACCGCATCAATGGCGACCTGATCGGCACTGGCAAGAATAACATTCTTTTCTTCCGGATACATTGTGCGCGGACCGGGACCATTTCCCGCCGTTGTCCCATCCATCACCGCAAATATTCCCGTGTGGATCTCTTTTTGGATCGCGAGCAAATCGACAAGGGTTTCATGGATCCACGAATGCGTGTAGTGCCGATAGGTTGCCAACAATCCGCCAAACGCGTTCTTCATCGCGCCTGTGGTGGTGGTATAGATGTGACACTTCACTGTGGGGAGATGAAGAATGTTCTTTCCGAGAAAATAGTCGGGAATCTTGATCCCATCGGGGAAAATCTGATCCAGAACCAGCAGCGGAGTCCGCGGACGGTAATCAATCCACTTCATATCGCCGTCCTTGAAATTGAAGAGAGTAGGAATCTGGTATTTCTTCAGAATCGAAGTAAACTTGTTCAGATCTTCGCCTTTGAACGCATCAGTCACAACAGTCTTGTTCTGCACGCACGACAGATCGGAGAATCCGTTCTTCTTGAGTCCCAGGATGGCCGCTTCCAACTGCCACGGTGTTGTGTTTGCTCCAGGGAACGGGAAATGCCACGAAATGTTGTCTTTCAGGATCGTCGGTGCTTTAATATCCAGTGCCTTGCGCAACCCGGCGAGATCCATAGCCCGTTGGACATCGTCCAGCACAGTGGCAGGCGTAGTTTTTACAACCGCGACTGTTGAGTCGACGTGTGGAAGCCCCACGATTTTCGTTGGGTTTTTCGGTTCAGGCAGTTTCATAGGTTCTACAGCCAGCTCTTAATGTCATTCCAGTAAATGATAAAAATGCAGGAAGCAAACCAGGCGATGACGTTCAGAACCATCGCCATATCGGTACTCAACAGGTGCGCCGGATTGTCATCCACTTCTTTCTTTCGAACAAGGAAAAGGTATCTAAAAATGCCGAAGAGAACAAATACAGTGGTGAATATTAGATTTTCGGTACCGAAGATAGTCAATGTGCGATCGGCAACAGTATACAAGGCATATGATATAGCCATACCGGCAGCTGCGATCGTCATCAGTTGGTCCATTAACGGAAGATCGTATTCGTGCAACACGGCGCGTCCGGAATATCCTGCTGTGCGAATCGTCAAAAGCAATTCTCCCCTGCGTTTTGAGATTGCGAGGAACACAGAGACGAACAGCGTGCACAACACGAGCCACGGCGAAATAAGCACTGCTATGGCAAACGCGCCCGCCAGCACACGAAGCATGAATCCTGCTGCAATCACGAACACGTCCACCAGGATCACTTTTTTTAAGCCAAACGAATAGGCTAGATTGAGAACAAAATAGATGGCGGCAGTCAGATGAAACCCGTAACTGAGGTCTTTTCCTGCAAAGACGATAACAGCAAGGACAAATATCAAAACAACAACTGCCTCGGGGATGGAGATTATGCCGCTCGCTATCGGTCTTTTCTTCTTGGTCGGATGCTGTCTGTCGGCCTCCCGGTCGGCGATGTCATTGATGATGTATACCGAACTGGAAACGAGTGAAAAGACGATGAGGGCAAGAACAGTGGTTTTGATGTATTCGACGCTGAAGAGATGTTTCGAAAAGATCAGTGGGGCCACGAGAAATGCGTTCTTGACCCATTGCTGCGGTCGTAAGAGTCTTATCGATGCGGATAGTTTTGAAGCCAACACTGATACTCCCGTTTTTAGGTGCTATTTTAGAACACTGCCGGTTCTTCGTAGACGCCAAAGACTTCGGCAAGGGTGTTGCACGACTCTCCGAGCGTTACATATGCCCTCGTGCAATCGAGAAGTTTTGGGATGAGATTGACTCCATCCTCCGCCGCCCTCCGCAATTCAGCGAGAGACCTTTCAACCGCACTGGCATTTCTGCTTTGGCGGAGATCTGCAAGTCTCTTTCTTTGTTTTACTTCTACTTCAGGCGAGATCTCCAGAATTGGAATGTCCACACTCTCGCTTTCCTCAACGAATTCGTTCACCCCGACAATAATCTTCTTCTTTTCATCGAGTTCGCGCTGATATCGATACGCGGCCTCTGCAATCTCGCGCTGGAAGAATCCTGCTTCGATGGCAGGTATGACCCCGCCGAATGTCTCGATCTTTTCGAAGTATCGCTCCGCCTCTTCCTCCATGGCGGTCGTCAGCGATTCGACGAAGTAGCTCCCGCCGAGCGGATCGATGGTGTTTGGCACACCGGTCTCATATGCAAGGATCTGCTGTGTCCTAAGAGCGATCTTGACCGCCTTTTCTGACGGTAGAGCCAGTGTTTCGTCCATCGAATTCGTATGAAGAGAGTTTGTGCCGCCAAGGACGCCGGCCAGTGCCTGGAACGCTGTTCGGACAATGTTGTTTTCCGGCTGCTGGGCTGTCAGCGAGCAACCAGCTGTCTGCGTGTGGAACCGTAACATCCACGACCTCGGGTTCTTAGCTCGATATTTGTCCCTCATTCTTTTCGCCCAGATTTTCCTTGCTGCACGATACTTCGCTATTTCTTCGAAGAAATCTATGTGGGAATTGAAGAAGAACGAGATTCGTGGAGCAAATTCATCAACGTCAAG
>JADGQA010000232.1 GCA_017882185.1 Bacteroidota bacterium | reverse complement strand
AATTTGCAGCACCTCTTCCATCTGCAGAAATAGCACGTGTGAAAGAAAAGTTCGGGTTCAGGCTCGATAGTAAATGTGTGCTCATCATTGGCGGGGGGGACGGCATCCCGAACGGAAAGCATATTCTTCGACGATTATTGGACGCTTCGCTGGATGTTGAGATCGCCATCGTCTGCGGCAGGAACAAACAACTCTATGCGGTTGCTTTCGAATTGCAGCAACGCTATCCTTCACTCAAGGTGTTTGCGTTCGTCGATTTCGTGTATGAACTTCTCAATGCTGCGGATATCGTGATCACCAAATGCGGCGCTTCGACGATCATGGAGATATTGATGATGAAGAAAATCCCCATCATCAATGATTATATCTGGGAACAGGAATTAGGGAACATGGAATTTGTCCGCGATAATAAACTTGGCATTTTTGAGCGCAACATCGGAAAGCTTCCGCAAATCATAAGAGACCTTGTTTCTGACAAAGGGCAGTACCAACGTTATCGAGAGAACATCGAGAAGATGAAATTGCGGAGCGGAACGAAGGAAGTGGCGGAATTCTTAAAGACAATGAATACGTAGTCCACCGAATGATCCCCAACGCGAGAACCGTGACGCACAATTCATCGCGTGAGGAGGATTAACTCGCTGCGGCCTTGCACGAGTATCCTGAAATAATCCGATCAACATTTACCGTCTGAGGAAAATCACCATGAAAGTATTTGGGTGGATGCTTCTTGCATTGCCAATCATTACCAACGCCCAACAGATCGCAGATACGTCACTCTGGCAACACAGCGTCGTCGCCGGAGTGACAGCAACACAGGTGTCTTACAAAGACTGGGCCCAAGGAGGCGAGAATGCGTTCGCTTGGACCGCGATGTTGGAGGGCAAATCGATGTATGATCTTCCACTCTACGTGTGGACAAACAGCTATAATTTCGCCTATGGCAATACGAAGTTGGGGACGCAAAGCGTCCGAAAAACAGACGATAAGATCGACATCGCGTCGGAATACATATACAAATTCGACGCATATGTCAATCCGTATGTTGCGGCATCATTCAAGACCCAATTCACCAAAGGTTATGCATACGATGCTTCGGGAACGGCGACAGCGATATCGGACTTTCTTGACCCCGCATTTCTCACGCAGAGCGCCGGTGCCAGCTATCAACCGATCCCTGAAGTGAAGACAAGGCTTGGACCTGCACTCCGGGAAATCCTAACCAACACGTTCACACAATATTCCGGGGGCAAGAAGAATAAGGTCGAGTTTGGTCTTGAGTCGGTAACGGAAGCCGAGGCGCGGTTGGATGATAATCTCTTCTTCAAAGCGAAACTCGAACTCTTTGCAGCATTCAAAACGATGGACGAGGTTGTCGTTCGAAGCGATAATACGATTACAGCAAAAATCAGCAAGTACTTTTCCACCAACCTCAACGTTCAATTCATCCAGGAAAAGCCGATTTCACCCCGCACTCAGATCAAACAGACCATCGCCCTCGGATTCAGCTACGTCCTCTTCTGAATTTTGGTCACGTCGAGTCTGCATTTGCTGAAGGCAAAAGGATTGAACTGACTGAAAATCGCAGCGAAACAAAAAAGGCTCGGAGGGATCCAAGCCTTTCTTGTTCTTATCCCTGACAATATTCCCACCAGAACATTGCCAGGATGTCTTTCACAGAAATCTATGGTTATTTACTCATATCGTAATGCATCAATTGGATTGAGCATCGCAGCCTTCCGGGCGGGATAGAATCCGAAGAATATCCCGATTGCGATTGAGAATCCGAATGAGAGGATAATCGAAAAGGCAGTGATGATGGTTGGCCACTTTGCAAGGCTTGAGATGACGGAAGAACCAACAACACCGAGAATGATACCCGTGATGCCGCCGACCAGGCTCAAGACAAGCGCCTCGATCAGAAATTGAGTCAGAATATCTCGTGCCCGTGCGCCGATGGACATCCGGATCCCGATCTCGCGAGTTCGTTCCGTGACCGACACGAGCATAATGTTCATAATTCCAATCCCTCCGACGAGCAGCGACACCGATGCGATGCTGGCGAGGAGAATTGTCAGAATCTGTGTGGTGGCAGTGGCAGTTGCCGCGAGGTCGGTCTGATTGCGAATGGTGAAATCATCAGGCTCATACGGCTGTATTTTGTGTCTCATTCGCAAGAGCTCGGAAATCTGGGTTTGAGCAGTCGTGATGTCCTTCAGACTTGTCGCTGAGATAAGGATAAATCTCAAGTTGGACCAGTGCGAGAGTCTCCGGATCACCGTCTTATACGGCGCAAGAATAACATCATCTTGGTCCTGTCCATTCGCATTCTGGCCCTTTTTCGTTAGGACGCCCACGACTTTGAAGGGAACGCTGCGGATGCGGATGGTCTGATCGACTGGACTCGATTCCGGGAAGAGATTGTCGGCAACGGTTCCCCCCAGGATGCATACTTTTGCGGCGGCTTTGACATCCTGGTCGGTGAAGAAATCGCCATATTCGATTGGCCACTGTCGTATTTCGAGATAGTCCGCACCCACCCCCTGTATCGCTGTTGACCAGTTCAAATTCCCCGCAATAATCTGGCCTCCTGCGAATGCTCCAGGAGAGATATATTGGACGGCCGGGCACTCTCTCGCTATTGCCAGGGCATCGTCTTCTGTCAATGTTACTGATGAACCTGCAGCCGTTCTAACACCAGCCTGTTGTTGTGCACCGGGATACACCATGAGCACATTTGTCCCAAGCGCAGCAATTTGTTCCTTGACGGAGTACTCCGCACCCTGACCAATTGCAAGCATGGCGATAACAGCTCCTACACCGATGATGATCCCGAGCATTGTCAGAAAGGATCTCATCTTGTTTCGCTGCAGAGCTCTAAAAGCCGAAAGAAGAATGTTGAGCATCTTCATGCAGCCTCGTCCTCCTCGTCGTCGATCATTGGCAAGTCCTTGATCACTTCGCTTGCAATCTTGGGATTGGTGTTGACCTTATCCGATCTGATTTTTCCGTCCCGGAAAACAACGTGTCGTTTTGCAAACTGCGCTACGTCCGGTTCGTGTGTGACGAGAATGATGGTAATGCCGTGGTTGTTCAATTCCTGGAAAATTCCCATAACCTCGACACTCGTACGACTGTCAAGATTTCCGGTCGGCTCGTCGGCAAGAATAATGCTCGGATCATTGACCAGCGACCTCGCGATCGCAACCCGCTGCTGTTGACCGCCTGAGAGCTGATTGGGATAGTGATGGAGTCTGTCCCCGAGGCCAACCTTTTCGAGTGCTTCGATAGCTTTCGATTTTCGAAGTTTGTTGGAAACTGTTGAATAGAACATCGGGAGTTCGACATTCTCAATCGCTGAAGTCCGCGAGAGGAGATTAAACCCTTGAAACACAAATCCGATTTTCTTGTTCCGTATCGCTGCCAACTCATCTCTTGACAATTTCCCAACGTCAATTCCCTCAAGAATGTATGTTCCTTTTGTCGGCTTGTCGAGACACCCCAGGATATTCATAAACGTGGACTTCCCTGAGCCGGAGGCCCCCATAATCGCGACAAACTCCCCTTTCGACACGCGCACCGATACACCGCGCAAAGCATGTACCTCCACCTCGCCCAGTTCATAAACCTTTGTCAGGTGGTCGATCTGGATCAGAGGGCTGTCGGGGTTCGTTGCCGATAGGCCGGGATCGTGGATCATCGGAATCCGCCTCCTCGTTGCTGACCGCCTGCAAGCGGGTTGGGCGACTGCACGGTCGATTCGCCGTTCGAACTTGCTCCCAGCACAATTTGGTCGCCGGACTGGAGCTTAGGGGATGCTATTTCCGTGTATCTTCCGTCGTTCAAACCTGTGCGAACGAATACCGCCTCAAGTAGTCCGTTCGACTTCAGAATCCAGATCCTGCCCCTGCCAGATTCGTGAGACGGAATGTACTCGCTCTTCTGATACTCGGGGAAGTTTGAGACAATACCGAATTTCATTGCCTCACTTGAGATGCCAGGTTTCGGTTTACTCTGTTGGACTGTCTGAGTTGGCGTAGACATTCTATTTGCGGATATCTTGCGCATTTCGGTTCGGAGTTCCTCCTGGCTCAACATTCCACCGTGAGCGGCTTGAATCGAGTCTCTGATCGCCCGATAGCGTTCCATAGCGGCTTGCGAGCGTTGAAAGCCGCCTCCTTGACCGCTCTGACGGTCCGATTGCCAGTTTTGGGATGACGATCCGCGATTACCGGAAGCGCTGTCATTCCCACCGGCAGCAAATCTTCCATTTCTTGAACTATCTCCATTTTGCCCACCTCCGCCCGTGGATCCACTTGTGAACGATCTCATTCCGGTGGTATCAATGATATCGCTTGGGGGCTGGAACCGGAGAGCCATATTCGATACTCTCATCACGTCGTATGCGCTTGCAACGAGAATTTTCACGTTGGCTGTCATTCCCGGCATAAGCTTCAGTTGGGCGTTGTTGACGTCGATGATCACGATGTAGTTGACGACATTCTGAATTGACTGTGGAGCAAGCCTGATCTGCGACACCGTCCCCGTGAATTTATCCTCGGCATATGCGTCGACCGTGAATGCCGCCTCCTGACCAATGCTTACTCTGCCTATGTCGGATTCATCCACCGTTGTCTGAATCTGCATTTTACGCAAATCATTCGCGATCGTAAAGAGTGTGGGGGATGAGAAACTTGCAGCCACTGTCTGACCCACGTTGACAGCACGATTAACGACAACGCCATCGATGGGAGCATAAATCGTCGCGTACGCAAGGTTAATTTTTGCCCTGTCGAGAGCTGCGTATGCCTGCTTGAGGGCTGCATTATTGGATTCATAGGCGGTGAGAGCCGCGGAGTAGTTCATCTCTGATTCAAGACCTTTGTCGTACAGACCTTTTTCACGTTCGTACGTGCGCTTGCTGTCCGCATATTGAGCCTTCGCACGATCGAGGCTTGCCTCGGCATCCTTCAAAGATTGATAGAGAAACGTCGTATCGATCTTCGCTACCACCTGGCCGGCCTTGACAACCGAATTAAAGTCAGCGTAAAGCTTCGTGACAATTCCGGAAACCTGTGTACCAACGTCGACACTGATGACAGCACTGATCGTGCCTGTCGCAGTCACGTAGACTGTCAGGTCGCCTTTCGATACTTTATCAAACCTAAAGTCATATTTGTGCGAATTGCGTTTGACAAACAGAAAGTAGCCTGAAACCAGGACCGCAACGAGAATTATGGCTGAAATGTAGACCGTTTTCTTCATCAAACACCTTTACGCTTCCGAGTTTTAGATTTCAAATTCTGCGGCAAATGATACGAGCCCGCGAACGACTCCATCGACTTCTGCCCGTAAACATTGAGGACCAAGAGCAGGGCTCCTTGTCGATTCGTTCCATGATTAGACAGAGACAACCACCAAAAGTTTCTCAGAATCTCTATTGGGGAAGAGGGAAATTCGCAGCCCTGATAACCAATATTGGGCATAGACGAAGTTGGAACAAGGCAGGAAAAATGAAAAATCCTTCGTTTTCCCAAGCTGGAGATTGCCTCGGCGTTGCGGGCTAGCACCGGTTTCTCGGTGTCGGTTTTGGGTTGAACGCAAAAATGAGG
>JADGQA010000231.1 GCA_017882185.1 Bacteroidota bacterium | reverse complement strand
ATCGGCAATTCCTAAATGGCCTATTCGAGTCAAGGAAATTACTATCGCCCGTCGATGTTCGGAGGATTTTCATTCTTCCCTCCGGTCATCAAGATGCTTTTGATTATCAACACGGCTGTGTTCCTGCTCTACTCCTTCATTGGCTCGTTTACGATGGACGGAGTGCCGCTCCGGCTCGCGTTCGATTACTACCTTGGTTTGATGCCGATTGGGCACGGTTTCTATCCGTGGCAGCTCATCACGTATCAGTTTATGCATGCCAGCTTCATGCACTTGCTGTTCAATATGGTCTTCGGTCTCTGGATGTTTGGCATGGAAGTAGAGAACACCTGGGGGGCGAAGAAGTTTCTCACATTCTATCTGATGTGCGGCATTGCAGCAGGGATCTCGCAGCTTATTCTTGCTCCGATCATTGAACCTTCCCAGACTCTCGGCCCTACGGTCGGCGCGTCGGGAGCCGTTTTCGGTGTCCTCATCGCATTCGGAATGATGTTCCCCGACCGGTACATCTTCATATATTTCCTTTTGCCGATCAAGGCGAAATATTTTGTGATGATTCTGATAGCCTTGGGCGTCTTGTCGGTTGGAGGAAATGATAACGTGGCAAATCTTGCCCATCTCGGCGGCGCCCTTGCAGGGTATCTCTATATGCTGTACGATATCAGGGGATTCAAGTTGAAAGCCAAAGTTCGCAGTATGCCTGGCTGGTTAACTCCCAAAGCAACGAAAGAAAACAGCGGGTATGGAGACGTCGTGGACGCGAAGGTCTTTGACATACGAAGCGCAGAGAAGGATGATCGTGGCGATCTGCAAAAACATATAGACGAAATTCTCGACAAGATCAGTCAAAGCGGCTATCAAAGCTTGACCGAGGAAGAGAAGAAGATTCTGTTTGAAGCAAGCAAGAAACTAAACTAGAGGGAACCATGGAGACGTTGGAAGCTGAGGTCCAGATCAACGGAGTGCCGGAGCGTCACAAAACCTACAAAGTCGGGAATCGCAGGAAGACTCGCCAGGTTATCGTGGGAGGTATCAAAATTGGCGGAGATGCGCCGATATCCGTGCAAACGATGACCAAGACAAAGACCGATGATGTCGCTGGCACGGTCGGTCAGATTAAGGCGGCTGCGGAAGCAGGATGCGACATTGTTCGCGTTACGGTGAACGATAAAGAGGCGGCGGAAGCGATGAAGGAAATCGTGCGCCAGGCGCCCGTCCCCATTGTCGCCGATATTCACTTCAACCATATTTTTGCGTTGAAAGCGATTGAGGCGGGAGTCGCCAAAGTGCGTTTGAATCCGGGAAACATCGGTTCCAAGGATCGGATTCGCCAGGTCCTTACGGCAGCAAAGGATCGCGGCATCCCGATTCGCATTGGCGTCAACTCCGGTTCGTTGGAAGAAGACATTCTGCAGAAGCACGGCTATCCGACTGCGGAAGCTCTGTTCGAAAGCGCCATGCGGCACGTCGGCATCTGCGATGAATTTAATTTCAAAGACATTGTTATCTCTGTCAAGTCGACGGATGTCAAACTCATGATTGAAGCCTATCGGCTTGTAGCACAACGTACTGACATTCCGCTTCACCTTGGTGTAACAGAGGCGGGTACCACGCGTGTGGGAACGATAAAATCGTCGGTCGGTATCGGAGCGTTGCTATCAGAGGGTATTGGCGATACGATCCGTGTGTCGCTCACCGATGATCCGGTGAAGGAAGTTGAAGTTGGGAAAGAAATCCTCCGGTCTCTGAGTCTTGCATCGCGCAACGTTGAGCTCATCGCATGTCCAACCTGCGGCAGACTTGAAGTGGACCTGTTTGGCATTATGGCGCAGCTCGAAGAAAAACTCGCGAAGGTGAAGAAACCGGTAACCATTGCGGTGCTCGGGTGCGTGGTCAACGGACCCGGTGAGGCAAGCGCTGCCGACATTGGAATCGCAGCGGGAAAAGGAGTCGGCATTCTCTACCGAAAAGGCGAAATGGTGAAGCGTGTGAAGGAAGAGGATATCGTCAAGACAATCCTTGAGGAGGTGGACAAGTTTCAACCGGAGACTTGACGCGTAAAACTTGAGGCTTTCAGAAGGTTCTTTATGCAATTCTGGGAATCCTTTAGAAAGTCGGCATCTAAAACAAGGTCGGCCTGTGTGCCGGCCTTTTTGCTTTTTGTGCTGGTTGCTTCCCAGAACAAATTTGCGAAAATTGACTACATAAAACTATGTGGATCCTGATTGTCGTTCCACAGAAAATCGAAATTAACTGGTGGAGAAAAAACCATGGATGAGAAAATAGCGAAGAAGCTTCATCCGGAAACGTTGATGATGGGTTACGGCTACAAACCGGAATTGTCTGAAGGAGCTCTCAAGGCTCCGATTTTCCAGACTTCCACATTTGTATTCAAGAGCGCAGAAGAAGGCAAGGAATTCTTCGAACTGGCATACGGTCAGCGGGAAAAAGGACCAACGGAAGAAATCGGCTTGATATACAGCAGGATCAATAACCCGGATGTCGAGATATTGGAGAACCGGCTCGCTGTTTTGGACGGCGCCGAGGAAGCTGCTGGGTTCGAAAGCGGCATGGCCGCCATCTCGACAGTTTTGCTTGAGTTTTTGAAGCCGGGAGATCTTTTGCTCCACAGCCGTCCGTTGTACGGAGGAACGGATCATTTTATCACACACGTGTTGACGCGATACGGCATCAATGTGCTCCCCTTCACGGCGAATGATTCGGCGGATGATATTCGAATGAAGGTCAAGAATTCAGGCCTCGCAAACAAACTGTCGATGATCTACCTTGAGACGCCGGGTAATCCAACGTGCGCAATGATCGACCTGGAGATGTGCGTTCAGCTTGCGAAGGAGTTTTCAACAAAAGAACGTCGTGTCGTTACGGCGGTCGACAACACTTTTCTTGGTCCCTTATGGCAGCATCCGCTGAAGTTCGGCATCGATCTTGTGATCTATTCGGCGACAAAGTACATCGGAGGTCACAGCGACGTGGTGGCCGGTTCGTGCGCTGGAAAAGCCCAACTCGTCAAGCGAATTAAGACCCTCCGGACATTCCTTGGTAACATGGCTGACGCATGGACAGCCTGGCTATTGATGAGGAGCCTTGAAACACTCAAGGTCCGCATGGATTGCCAGGCCCGCAACGCCGAAGTCATTGCCGGATTTCTACAACGTCATCCGATGGTAGAAAGAATCTACTATGCGGGACTGCTGAAGGAAGGCTGTTCGCAGGATGTGATTTTCAAGAAACAGTGTACCAATGCGGGTGCGATGCTCACATTTGACATTAAAGGCGGAAGGAATGAGGCATACAAGTTCCTCAATAGCCTGAAAGTCATCCATCTTGCGGTAAGTCTCGGAGGCACCGAATCTCTTGCTGAACATCCGGGAACGATGACGCACATCGACGTGGATCCTGAAGAACGGAGGGCTCTCGGCATTTCCGACAAAATGGTGAGACTTTCTGTCGGTATCGAGAACGTAGAAGATTTGATCTGGGATCTGGACCAGGCACTTGCGGCCGCCTCGGTGAAATCAACGGTCGGGTCCAAACCGCAGAGCATTCTGGAACACTCGTCGTAGTTATTACACGGTGGATTCGTTGTTCGCTGTCAAGAGCTGGAATGGGTCGGAGCGCAACTCCGACCTTCTATTAAGGGACCGGCCGAATGCCTTCGAACCCGTAGCGTAGCGGAGAAAGGGTCGCTGTGGATATTGATGCGATACGAGAATACTGTCTTGGCAAGTCGGGAAAAGTGAAGGAAGACATGCCATTTGGCGAAGATACGCTTGTCTTCAAAGTTCAGGACAAAATTTTCCTTCTCTTGAGCATGATGGCACGCCCTCTCGCAATCAATTTGAAATGCGATCCTGACCGGGCTGTTGAACTCCGTGAGCGCTACGATTCAGTTCAGCCCGGTTATCATATGAACAAAAAACACTGGAATACCGTGATTCTTGACGGTAAGATTCCAACCAAGGAAGTGTTGGCGATGATCGACCATTCGTATGAATTAGTGCTTGATGCCAGGAAAGACGCCAAGGCGAAAAAACCGTCGGGCGGGAGGAAAAAATCATGAACTCCGCCAACACCCGGCCGTTGGAAGTTTTCTTCTATGAAGCATTCCAGGAAGAAGCGGAAGAATTGAAGTCGTTGCTCGGCAAGAATTGTTCGTACGAATGCTCGTCAAAAACGATCCAGGAGCTTGGTCACAGTAAACCGCCGGCGCGTCTTGTCAGCATCAGAACTCAGTCCAGGATACCTCCAGAATGGAGCGACAGCATCGACGGTGTCCTGAGTCGATCGACGGGCTATGACCATCTCATTGCCTATCGCTCGGTGATCAAAAAGCACTTACCGCTCGGCTACCTCGACGAGTATGCCACCCGGGCAGTTGCCGAGCAAGCTATCCTTCTGGCATTCGCCCTCCTCAGAAAGCTGCCTTCACAGATGCACAAGTTCGCAACGTTTGATCGTGATGGCCTCACAGGAATGGAATGTCCGGGAAAGAATCTGCTGGTTGTGGGAGTTGGAAGAATAGGAAGTGAGATCTGCAAAATCGGACGGGCACTCGGCTTCGCCGTCAAAGGTGTGGACATCGTTCGGAACAAACAGGATATTGATTATATCTCGAAGGAAGAGGGTCTTGGTTGGGGAGATATCGTCATTGGATCAATGAATCTGACGGAAGAAAATAGAAATTACTTCAATTATAATTTGATGAAGCACGTTAAGCCCGGTGCCATCTTCGTGAATATCGCCCGTGGTGAACATTCGCCCATCAAGGATCTGACAAGATTGCTTGATGAAAAGAAGCTGGGTGGGGTGGGTCTCGATGTCTATGAGGATGAAAGTGTTCTCGGTGTGGCTCTTCGTAACCCCGGTGAAAGCACTTCGCCATTGGTGAAGGAAGTGCGACGACTGGCAGCTTTCCCGAACGTCATTCTCACTCCACATAATGCGTTCAATACGATGGAAGCTGTGAAGAGGAAGGCACAAATGAGTGTTGAACAGGTGAACCATTTTCTCAAGCACAAAGACTTCATCTGGAAACTGGAGCCCTCGGTTCGTTGAACCCCGGCTTGGATCCCCCCAAAAACAAAAAAGCCGTCCCGATTACATCAGGACGGCTTTTCTCTTTGATACCAACCTGATTCTGAACTGTGCCCTCTGCGACAAAAGTTAAGCTTACCCTCATTTCACCGCGTAGCCTGCTGGAGCCTTGAATTTTTCAGGCGGCACGGGTGTCTTTTCGTCCACATTAACTGCCTTGGTCACATTGCTTATATCCTTCATTGCGATGTCGCTCATGAGGAGAATATGATTCCAACCGTAATATTTCGAGGTTGTTCCGCCATCACTATACTCGTATGATTCACACGGTTTTCCGGCAACAGTCGTGTTCGCCAGCTTCTTTGCTTTTCCACCCTTCTTATCTTTGTCTGAAATCTCGTTCCAGTCGAATTTCATTTCGGTCCCCCGATAAGCGCCACCTCGGTTATAAGCGGTCTTTTCTTTGTGAACGACAGTAAAAAGATTCTTGCCGTCGCTGAAAAACGATTCCTTGAGTTTGCCATCACTGTACGTGTCCCGACATTCCTTGATGCCGTAGTCGTC
>JADGQA010000230.1 GCA_017882185.1 Bacteroidota bacterium | reverse complement strand
AATATACCGAACAAATGGTTGGCTACCAAACACCTCAGCTCTTGTGCTGTGGGGTCTGATTCGGTTCAGGCACCGTTTTCCTGCGGTAGAGAATCCCCAGCGGCACGAGGACGCAATAACCGAGAACAAGCAAAATGGGGGCAACAACAAGCGGCATGGTCCCATCCCAGGGTGGCTGGGCCAGTGCAACGTACCCGAGGACGATGGAAAGAAGTCCCAAGCCAAGAATCCTGTAGTTCGTTTTGTTGAAAGGAAGGCTTTCCAAGATCGGCTTTCGCTTTGACACTGCTTTCGTTTCAATCCTGGCCATATGCACTCCAAAGGTTATTCAATAAAAAACCCAGCGTTGGGGGGAACGCCGGGTTTGACCGGATAGAAACAACAGTCAGGGGAGTTACTGTTGTCAAGGTCAAATGGTAATTTAAGACAAATATCTTAAATGTCAAGTGGGAAATCATTTTTTTTAAATATGCCGGACTGTCACAAGTTTCCCTTCCGACATTTTCAGAATCCTGTCTGCCCTCTTGGCCAGATCCGGGTTGTGGGTCGCAACAACAAAAGTATGTCCTTCATTTGCAGAAAGATCAGCCAGAAGGTCGTGCAGTCGGAGTCCATTTTCCTTGTCCAGATTTCCGGACGGTTCATCGGCCAGTATCAATTGCGGGCGATTCATCAATGCCCGAGCCACTGCCACACGTTGTTGCTCACCGCCTGACAATTCATTGGGTTTGTGCAACATCCTTCCTTCCAGACCGACATTCTTCAGAATCGCGCTTGCCCTTGCCTTCGAGCGTTCCATGGTTTGGCCCTGTATCAGGGCAGGCATGCAGACATTCTCAAGAGCCGTAAACTCAGGCAACAAATGATGGAATTGAAATACGAAACCGAGTTTCTTGTTTCGAAACTCTGCAAGACTTTCTTCCGAAAATTGAAAAATGTTTTGACCATCGATTCTTACGCTCCCGTCAGTGGGAGTATCGAGTCCACCAAGGATGTGCAGCAATGTGCTCTTGCCAGACCCTGACGGGCCGACTATGACAACGAACTCACCTTCCCGTATCTCCATGTCCGCTCCTTTCAACACCTGGAGCACTACGCTTTTGCCGTTTCGATATTCTTTCCAAATGCCTTCGGCTTTCAGGAGAATTTGTTTCCGCGCTATTCCCATCGTATGGCCTCTACTGGAACAAGTTGAGCGGCCCGCTTCGCCGCATACCGCGACGCAAGCAGACACAGTACAATGGCCGCCAGAGTGACGACAACCAGGTCGAACCAACGGACTTCGACTGGAATTGCAGAAATAATGTAGACGGTTGGATCGAGCGGAAAAAGATGATATCGTTTTTGCATGTACACCACGCCCAGACCTATTCCCATGCCAAGTACGGCTCCCGCGACTCCCACCACCAATCCTTGAAGCAGGAAAATACGCGCCACCAATTTGTTCGTGATTCCCATTGTTTTCAAAATCCCAATGTCACGTCTTTTTTCAATGACTGCCATGGTTAGGGAACCAAGAAGATTAAATGAGGCAACGGCGACAATGAGACACAAAATGAGATATGCAGACCATCGCTCGACCTGCATCACCGTATAGAGCTCTTTGTGAAGATCGAACCAGGAGAGAAATCTGAACTCGCGCCCAAATTGCTTCTCCAATGTGCTCTTAAAAGCGTCGGCATACGCGATATCAGTGAAACGCACTTCGATGCCGTCAATCTGTTGATTGAGAGCAAAAAGCGTTTGCCCCGATTCGAGATTCACGTACGCATAATACGAATCGTAGTCCTTATTGTTGGTTTCATAGATTCCGGATACTCGAAATCGACGAATGAGCGGCTGTCCCATTTGCAGAAGTGCTGCCTCCACTCCGGACGGGCTTACGACGGAAATCGTGTCCCCAACGACCGATCCCAGCCTGTCTGCGAGTGCCATCCCGAGCACAATTCCATTTTTGTCTTCGTCTTTCAGATTGGCATTGCCGAGCACAATCTTGTCTTTCAATCCGGAAACCTTTCCGATCTCGTCAGGATCGACGCCGCGGATATTGATAACGCGCGTTACCCCTCTCGACACCACGAGCGCTTTGCCGTTCACAAACGGCGCAATACCCGACACCTTGTCCTGAGATTTCAAATACTGGACCAGTGGTTCATAGGAGGTAACATCAGTATGCTTGATACTTTCGATACGAAGGTGTGGGTCGAAGGAGACGAGCAGAGAAGTGACCAGACTGCCGAATCCGTTGAAAACCGAAAGCACGACGATAAGTGCCGCGACGCCTATCGTAACGCCGATAATCGAAATGAAAGAAATGACGTTGACGAACGCAATCGTCCTTTTCGAGAAGAGATACCGCCGCGCTATTATTCGATCTACGCTCATCAGGAAAACCGGAGTGTCTTGATCGGATCCAGGGTACTTGCAAGTCGTGCAGGTAGAACAGACGAAAGAAAGCACATGAACAGAGCGGAAGCGCTCACAATGAAGAAATTGAGGAACGACAGGTCAATTGGGACATGCGTCATGAAATAGATGCCGGAAGGGAGCGGAAAGAAACGGTAGCGAAGTTCCAGCCAACATAGACCGAAGGCAAGGATATTTCCCAGCCCGGTACCGACGACGCCGATCAGAAGTCCCTGAAGAAGGAAAATCTGAACAACTTTCTTGCGACCAAGACCGAGCGTGCGTAGTACTCCGATTGCAGACGACTTTTCCATTACCATCATAAGGAGCGTGCCGATGATATTAACCGTAGCAACGATGATAATGAGGCCCAGGATGATCGGGATCGGTTTCTTCTGAAGTTCAATCCAGGTGAAGAGATTCCTGTGCATCCTGTACATCGATTGGGCATAATAGGGATAGCCAAGATCCGCTGGGATTTCGTGTGCAAGAGTCTCCAGCTTCGAAAGATCGCTCACCAGAATATCGAAACCCGAAACATTGCTCCCAATTTGAAACAACCTCTGGGCATTCCGGATGTTGACGTACACGTACGTTCCGTCGAATTCTGCCATCCCCGTTTCGTAAATCTCGACGACTTCCATCTGCATAATTCTGGCTTCGGACAACGATATCGTCGTTCCCCCCAGACCATAAAGCAACACGCGGCTCCCGACGTGAACGCCCAGTTCTTCGGCCAGTCTCTTGCCCAGAATGCAGGTCTGGATACCAGACTGGCGTTCCTCAAGATCATACTTCCCTTCTACAAGTTTGGTCTTCGCAGCGGATATGTCGTTTGACGGATCGACACCTTTGACAACAATTCCGTCGATACTCTTGTCGTACCGGATCATCGCTTCCCTCGTGACGTAAGGCGCAATCGCGGTCACTTCAGGATAGTGTTCAAAGATGTGTTTTATCGTGCCGTCTGCGTCCGGAACCACCTGGCTCGAAAATGCGAACAATTGCATATCCGCCGTGAAGCTGACGACATTCTCCTTTATTGTCTTTTCGAAACCGTCAAGGATCGAGAGAGTGATGATCAGACTTGCAACGCCCAGCATCACTCCAATGATTGCAATGGAGGTGATGAATGAGGTGAATCCCTTGTTGTGACCTGATCGAAGATAGCGGTAGGCGATAAAAAGGGATACGGGAGGAGTCGGTATGCTGTTCTTCATCCTGTCGGGATCTATTTTTTGGAAGAGGACTCCATGAGGTAGCTTTTGATGAACTCGTCCAGATCGCCATCCATGACCCCCTGCACGTCACTCGTTTCCGTTCCGGTCCGATGGTCCTTGACGAGTTGATAGGGTTGGAAGGTGTAAGACCTGATTTGGCTCCCCCACTCAATTTTCTTCTTGGTGCTCTCAATAGCGTCGAGACGTGCTTCTTCTTCCTCGCGCCGAAGCTGGTAAAGCCGTGACTTGAGCATTTTCAATGCCCGCTCTTTGTTTTGGAACTGCGAGCGCTCCTGCTGGCACGCAACGATGATGCCGCTTGGAATGTGAGTAATTCGGACAGCAGTCTCCACTTTGTTCACGTTTTGTCCCCCCTTACCGCCGGATCGAAATGTGTCGACTTTCAAATCAGCAGGATTGATTTCGATCGCGACATCGTCCTCGACTTCGGGATAAACATACACCGAAGCAAATGAAGTATGTCGGCGGGCATTGGCGTCGAACGGTGATATCCGGACCAGGCGATGCACCCCACTCTCCGCCTTGAGATACCCGAATGCGTTCTCGCCGATGACTTCCACGGTCGCGCTCTTGATGCCGGCACCTTCACCGTCAAGAATGTCGGCAAGAGATACTTTGAAACCATTCTTTTCACACCATCGCGTGTACATTCTCAGGAGCATTTCCGCCCAGTCCTGAGCCTCTGTTCCGCCCGCACCCGAATGAATTGTGAGCAGCGCGTTTTTTTGATCATCGACGCCACCGAGCATGTTCTTGAATTCGAGTTTTTCGATCCCCTTCTTCAACTTCTCAATATCGCGCTTGATTTCCACGAGGACTGACTCCTCATTGGACTCGGCAGCCAAATCGAGGAGGGCCGAAGAGTCGTTCGCCAACGATTCAAGTTTCTTCCAGCCTTCAACCCATCCCTTCAGAGTATTGATCTGTTGCAGCATCTTCTGAGCTGCGACATTATCATTCCAGAATAATGGGTCATTCGTTTTTGCTTCGAGCGCTACCAGTTGGGTCTCTTTGTTATCGAAGTCAAAGATACCCCCTCAGAGCACTCAGTCTCTGTCTCTGCTCAACTACTTGCTGCTGAAGTTCGTCAAACATGATTATACCGTTATTGTTTCCTCAATCTCAATTTCCATTTTCAATAGGGCGGCCGCAAGGGTTTTCCCTTGTGCATCGTTCTTCAGTGATTTCGTCCCTCCGCCGCCGAGCGCATTGTGAAGCAAGAAATTCAACGCCCAGAGATTCGGCAGCTCGAATCGTTCCACCGTTCCCAGGACAATTCCTTCGAAATGCTTCTTCACTTTCTCGGGAGTCACGTACTTCTCGATGATCGCATAGTACTCTTGTTTGCGTGCAATCAACCCCACGTTGGCAGTATCGCCCTTGTCTCCAGAGCGGCCGTGGCATATAGCAATGAGCTGAACTTTCACTCCGCAATCTCCTTGATCACAACGGATGCTGCAACAGAACTTTTCGGTATCAACGACGGCCAGTAGGACACGACCTCGCTGGGCTTCGGCCGACCGCCGGCAAAACCTGTGACTGAGGGCGGCCCTGTGAGAATGAGCGGTGCAATTTCCTTCCCAAACCGTTCCACAGAAGTACGATCCTGGCTTCGGACACCGATACGCAGTACCACTTCACTGGGATCCATCGGGTGGCTCGCGATCCTTCCGTGACTCGAATCATAACCCAGGAATTCACTCCTGTATTCGTCGAGTTCCAAATGCAGATCATCCAGTCGTGACTTCAATATTTCATCCGCTTTTCGGGCTTTGTCGATGGCATCAGGCCATGTGTACGTCAACGTGCTGAAGGCTGTGTAGCCGTCGAGGTACGACATCGACACTTTGTATTGTTCTGTCGCCGGCTTCCCTTTCACACCGAAGACGCGGACCCGATCTTTGCCAGCTTGTTCGAGTTGAATGGTCGTGAAATCTGCAACACAATCCGGAGTGATGTATTCCTTCGGGTTTCCT
>JADGQA010000058.1 GCA_017882185.1 Bacteroidota bacterium | reverse complement strand
TTGACCGCTATACCTTCCTTTTCTATTTCGGAAATTTCTCAGCCGGTGCGTGGGAGCATTCCTACAGCTCGGAATATGTGATGAAAGAGGACACCCTCACAAGCTCCTATGCGTCAAATATTGTGTCCATTGTCGCCCATGAATTTTTCCACGTCAATACGCCGCTGAACATTCACAGCGAGCTGGTTGAACATTTTAATTTCGTGAAACCGGTGATGTCCCAGCACCTCTGGCTCTATGAAGGTACTACGGAGTGGGCAGCACATATCCTGCAATTGCGCGGCGGGCTAATTACGCTCGATGAGTATTTGCAGACGTTACGCGGTGAGCTTAATGCCAATGACGGCTTTGACCAGAATCTCAGCCTCACGAAGCTTGGCGTTCATTGCACGGAAATGCCGAATCAGTATCCGAATATTTATCAAAAGGGGGCGTTCGTCAGCGGCATGCTGGATATACGACTGCTCGAGCTGTCACACGGAAAACAAGGCTTACGGGAATTGCTTGTTAAACTATCCGAAGACTTTGGAAAAAAGCGGGCGTTTAGCGAGGAGAAGTTCTTCGACCAATTGGTTGGTATGACGTATCCTGAAGTAGGGGATTTCTTTGACCGATATATCAAGGGGTGGGAGAAGTTGCCCGTGAAGGAGTATTTCAGCTGGCTTGGGATCGATTACGCGGAAAAAGCGGATGTGGACAGCAGTAAGAGCGGTTTGGGGATTGGATTGGGAATGGTGGATAACGCAATCGGAGTGATGATGATTTACCCCGATTCGAAGTCAGGATTGATGAAAGGGGATATCGTCGAGAAAATTGACACTACGACGCTGACATTCCAGAATGCACAGATGCTTTTTGGCAAACTGTCGGCAATGAAGCCCGGGAGCAAGGTTTCTATTACAATCAAACGCGACAAGAAGGAAATGGAAGTTATGGCCGAACTGCAGGCGCGTGCCCAACGACATAAATTTTCGATCAATCCCAATGCATCACCTGAGCAAGTACGGTTAAGGGAAGCGTGGATGAAAAATATGTGATGACAACTCTCTCATGAGTTATGCTCAACAAAAAAGGCATCCCGAACAAATCCGGGATGCCTTTCGTATTCTCAGGAGTGCTGCGATCAGCGCTTGGGTGCTGAAATTCCTGCTTTTTTCTTGATGATGTTTGGAATTCTCTTGTAGAAATTTGCCAGCGCAAGAGGAGCCTTCCAATGCTGCTGCCTGGAAGAATATCCGGGAGCGGCGGTGGACGGTAATCCGCTTGAATTGAATGTAACTGGATCGCTGAAAAAGTACGAATACATGTACCCAGTCACATTTTGACCATTGATGTTGGGCAGCTGATCGCCAACCGTCAGAAATCCTGCCGGACCGTTAAACGACCACACCGACATTGAATACTGTCCACCCGGCAATGGTGCATTGGAAAGGTAGTAGCCATAGAATGATGAGTCGACCGAACCATCTCCGACGACCTTGGATGGCGTGGTGGTCACGAAGAACCGCGAGGCGCTATCTCCGGAAATCGTAAGCCAGTAGTCCGCGCTATATCCGGGAGTCGCTGATCCGTTGTCATTCCACGTTGCTGTAAAATGATTGGGCAAGGTTGATCCGTCGGTCGGATAGGTAATCGTACTGACGCCCACCATCCGGACAAAACCGGTCGCATCAGTCGTCCCATTCTTGTCGAAATCGATTTTGATTTCATACTGCTGCCCAGCCGCCAGACTAAAGTTGGCTGCATTGAGCATGCCGGTATACGCCATATACGATCCGCTTCCGGCGGTTGGAAGAGGTGTGAATTGGCTGCCGTAGCCGACTTGGACATCGGCACCATCATAATTCGACGTTGTGCCGGCAGGCGTCTTTAACGTGATCGAAGCGACGGCGAAGTCGAATGTCGAGCTGCCGCTTCCGCTCTTGTAGAGTGTTGCATTGACTTCAAACGTTCCCTGTTGGGGAAGGCCAAGGGTCAGGTCGGGTGCTGCATAGCAGGAGTCGGTGGGGGTGGTTGTATACACGACAATCTCTGCCGTGCTGATGAGTGAACCGGACAACACCGAGGCCACGACCCGAACGTTGGAAGAGGGGGCCGCATCGATATCATAGAACCCCTTCGAATCTGTCGTACCGGTTCCGCCTGGAAACGCCTCGACGTCCGCACCCACAGCCGGCGTACCGTTACTATTCTTGACGTAACCGCTAATGCACGCGCGTTGATTGAGTGCCGGCGCTCCGCCGTACCACGAGAGATGAAAAATCGTTGCCTTGATGGCTGGATTCCCGTCAACCGAGGAAGGACCAACCACTCCCGGTACGGGGGTCTTCCATTTTCCATCGGTCGGATCATACACATAGCACTCGATGGGGTCGCCAGTCTTGTATCCCGGCTTGCCGCGCAGCGATGCGGGAATTGGCAGCTCGATGTTCGCACCTGAAGAAGCCGACGAATTAAACTGCAAAACGTTGCCGTTCGCATCCTTGACGGTGTATTCAGCAAATGAAACGGGTTGCAGGTACTTCGCGTTGCCGTTGGCATCTACAGCCTGCAAGCCGCCGGGTAGAGCGCGTACTTGCTCGGTTGTAGGATCAAGCCCCGTAACGGTAACGCTCACGTTGCCGCTCGTGCTCACAAAGCCTGAAGGAAGCTTCAGCACTGCGTTCGATTTTGTGTCGGTGACTGTTCCGCCCGAGCTCACGGTAACCGTCTGGGTGTTTCCGGCCTGGAGGAGATTGACCGTGACATCTTTGGTGGTACCCGCCGCGAGGTTGGTAACAACTTGATTCAACGAATAGCCGGTTTTAGTCACGCTGATAGTGTGAGTGACACCTGGGCTCAGGGAAAGGGTGAACATACCATTGGCGTTGCTTGTAGCGCTTGTGGTGCTTCCAACGATTTGCACCGTTGCACCGGCGAGGACAGGGTTTCCGGCTGCTCCCGCATCTTTGACGACGCCGTTGACAGTCGCATTGCCGGTCGCGGGAGGGGGGGATACTGGGTTGCTGCTCTTCTTGCTGCAGCTCGACATCCATATCCCAATTCCAACGAGAAGCAGGATGGAAAGAAAGATACGCGCTGATGAACGAATACGATTGTGCATTGAAGCCCTCTATGATTTTGTGATTGGATGTTGGACTATTGTCTGGATTGCCGGTCGTCGACCGGATGAAATGCATACGCGCCAAAAAGCATCTTGTGCTTTTCACGCACTGTTCCCGCAGCGAAATCGATGATATTCAACGAGCTTTCCCCACCGCACAAGACATAAAGAATCTTTCCGTCGCTCGAGAAATCCAACGATGTTGGATTGGAATCGACTTCCACAGTCTTCTCGACTTTCTTTGTTGCTAGATCGACCACGAGAACACGGTCGGTATAGAAGCAGCTCACGACGAGCAAGTTACGCTCCGGCAGTAACGCCATCATTGCCGGTCCGTTTTGCACAATAAGAGAGTCGACAATGGCCCGCTTGGCGACATCGACAATCGAGATGCGACTGCTCTGGAAATTATTGACATAGAGTTTCGTGCTCGTTGGATCCGCCAACAAATGCCATGGATAGATACCCGCTGTTATGGTCTTCAGAAGCTTTCCGTCGCGCAAATCGACAACGAGAATCAATCCCGGCTTGCTTTCGCCGATTTCGTTCCGGCAGGTAACAAAACAGCTCGACTGATCCGGAGCGATCCAGGCTTCGATGGGGGAGTATTGAGCGGGTATGGTCAACGGGATTTGGCGCTGGATGGAAAGTGTCCTGGAATTAAGAAACGTAATATTCCGCCCTCTCAGGTGGACCAGTACAATTGCGGAACTGTCGTTAGTGAACGCCGGTCCGAAAGGTCTTCCTCCAACAGAGCGATCATGGCAGTCATAACAGGCTTTGTGAGAGAATGCATTCACCTTTTCGTGCATCGACCTGGCGACTTCCGGGAATAACGTATCAGTGAGGTACGTGTGCGCAAACGTGACCGGCAGCGATTGAACGGGGTCTCGATTGAGCGTCGTCCAGGCTGCTGTATCGCCGCTCGCTCGTTTGCTGTTGTTCGGCTGACCTTGTCCCATCATATTCGCGGAAGGAGTTCTTGAGGCGTAGAGATTGGCGGAATCTTGGTTCATAAAATTCCGTGCATAGTTCCAGAACTCCGGGCTCTTCAAGTCGTACGTCGATATGCACTGGGAGCCGCTGTTCACGACATAGAGAACTCGCTCACGCGAAATCAGCATGTCGTGCGGAAGTTTGTGGGTTGGTAGCGCGCCGACGAGCTTGTTCGTGGAAAGATCGATAATCGTAATTCGGTTGAGTGCCGGATGAGTGATCAGAAGATAATGCTCGGGTGGATACGAAGATGGAGTTCGCCCACACGCGGCATTGATGAGTGCCAGGAGCGGTAGGCGAAAAATCAATTGTCGAGCTAATGCTCTTGACATACTTCACCACAAAAGACAGTTAATGTTGAGGAATTCGAGGGATTGAAGCTACCTATTGCAGCCCGAGAACAAGTAGCCAAGACCATTGATCTGTCACAGCTATGAACGAACTCTTTTTAACCGCGACAAAACGCTATCAGATAACCTAAAAGCTTAACACGGTGCTTGCAGAGCTAGTTCCTGTTTCCGTAAAAAACTACGAATTATCGTAGGTCGATAGGGACATATTCGGGTGATTTGGGGCACTCTCACAATCACAAAAGGAGGCGAAGTAAATTGTTGGATCCAATGTGAGCTGTCAACCAGGCCTATAGAGACTGGGATTGACGAAGCTCGACGCCGCAGGTCCTGAGGAGCTAATTCTCGCAGAAACCTCCCTCAGTTCAATCGGGTTTTCCGCTGGTTTCTCCAAACGTTCAAACCCTCACGGGTCTGTCTTGTGTCGAAACTCTATGCCACAGGCGTTGCCCACTTATTAACGGACCAAACAATCCATATCCAGCTCCCTTAAGAGTTCTACTGCTAGATTCTTGGGGATTGTTCTGATGAAAGGAAGTAGCATTGCAGGTGCGTTATGCTTCCAACCTTAACGATGCCTATTTCGCGACTCCGGGTGGCAATTTCAAGACCTCAACATCCTATTTCCGCAGGTCCCCATGTGGCGCACTGATGAACAAGAGGGAAGCGGATGATTTAGATTGAGGACAATCGGCCACACGATTATGTCGCTCAATGGCGGCATCGAAGCCTTGCATTTCTCAAGTGGTTTGGACAGATTATGGCCGTCTTCCCCGGACACCATGTCAGGAAATGAAACCCGCTGATCCTAAATCCTCATCGGATCAAGCACGTCAGAATCGAAAGGATCGACAGTCATGAAGCCTACCACGGATGTAACCCATAGCGTCGTCAGTGAGCGACTCAGGTTTGTCGATGTTCTTGTAAAGGCAGGGCGTATTGGAGACGCCATCACGGAGATTGTCGCGATAAAACAAATCGAACCTGCAAATCTTTATGCGCAAGCCTACGAAGAGCGCTTACGGACAATGAGGCCACCGCTCGTTGCGCAGGCAGAATCTACACCCGCCATCTCTGTTCAATACACATCGTCAGATTTGAGCGCTCTTACTTCTCCTGCAATTGCACACCAAGTCTCAACACAAGAATTCGTGGATGGTGTGACAGGACAAATCGGGGATTTCTTGCGCTCTGCGGAACGTAAGCAACCGAAGGTTCTCGATTCCTCTGACGGGATGCGGGTTTCCCCCGATCCCCACTCCAAGGGCAAAGCGAGCATCGTGCTGGTGGACGACGACGAACTACTGCTGATGGCGCTGGTGGAGTTGTTCGAAGACAACAAGTACAGAACGAACTCGTTCACAAAAGCCGAGGACGCATTGGAATACGTCAAGGGTCACAGACCCGACCTTGTTCTATGCGACGTTAACCTCATGAATTCATCATTTGGAGGATTCACTTTGTTCGAAAAAATGGCAAAGCTCGGTCATTTGCATAACGTCCCCTTCATATTCATGAGTGGATTGGTTGATGAAGCGATTATCCGGGCGGGCAAGGAGCTGGGTGCAGATGACTATCTAACCAAGCCTTTTGAGCCCGAAATGCTTCTTTCTGTCGTGAAGGGAAAACTACGGAAATACAAAATGATAGAGAAGAATCATTAGTCCGGAACCTGGACCAGCTCCGCCAGGCCCACCGACAGCCCCGTCCGTTGTTCGAGTTCTTGACACAAAGAGAGTTTGGTTCATTCGATGATTCTCATTCCTGCACACTCGCCATCACCGTAACCGTCATCGTCGCGCCTTCGGATATGCCTTGCTGTGGGGTTCCAACATTGGATGTCGTGAGCCGAGGAGGGGGGAGATACTGAAGGGATCGACCGCAGGAATCGATTAACCCATCATAACGTCAGCAGCTGACCGTGATAGAATATGCAATAGAGACGTCGCTTCACTTGTTGCAGGTTAGGGTAAGTAATTCAGTCAGCCTTCTGGATCTCGTCAATTTTGTCGTGAAGGTGCAAAAGGAGCCTCAGTACGGACCCACTCTCAATACTCTTTTCATCGTAGAAACAGATGCCCTCTTGGCAAAACTCGTTCCGGAAGCCGTTTCCACATTTTTCCGGAGAGTGGAAGAATCAGGCGGGCCTGCTAAGTGGGCAATTGTAGTGTCCGAAGAGTCTCAGAAATCGATCTTGTCGAGTGCATTGCAGGACTTTGTCCCCAAACGCCTCCGGCTTCGCGTATTTGATGATGAGCTCCTGGCACTTCAATGGCTCAAATCAAATTGAGCGAAACTCTTGGACTCAAGGCATTTTCCCTTCGTGAGCGTACTTTTCTACGGGGCATCCCGGCTCACAGTGCATGGTCTTGCTGGAGATCAAACAGCCTTCCCCGGTCGAGACGCATTTTAAGATCTCCGATTTTTGAATTGACCTTGAGAAGCTTGGTCCGGGCTTTTGATGTATTCATGTTGTTAAGGATAGAATATTTTATTTCGACTTTGAGCCGGGCCTGATGTTCGAACAGTCCTTTAAGCTCCTTTTCGCCCTTCGATCGCTTTTCCCGCGCATCTGATTCTTTGATCCTCTCGATTTGCATAATTGCAGGCTTCAGATTGCCGATGGCAAGCTGTTCTTTCACGTTCTGATCTTCGACGGGTCTGATCTTGTGGAGTTTCATCGGTGACGATTTAAAGTACGCTAATCTGAGATTTCAATCAATAAAGATCGAGGTCGGCTACCGTGGTTCTGCCAGATCCGATGCGGTTTTTCCCTTCGAAATTGCGGAGTCCTACGATATTCGGGTTCGTGAAGAGAATCCAGATCCCCACTCTTGGGTCAATTCACGGCAGCATGAAGGCAATCAGAATTCTTATCATCGAAGATAAATCGTATCCTCCGCGAGGGCCTTACGGCCACAATCAATGCACAAGCCGGAATGATGGTCGTTGCGCCAATCGGAATCGGCAACAATATCCTGGAAAAAGTACGTAAAACGAAGCCCCACGTAATCCTCTTCGACATGAGCCTGAAGAATCTTGGAGCCCTGTCCGTGGTGGAATTGCTGATCAAGAACTTTCCCGATTCTAGGGTGATTGGGATGGGACTCATTCCAACGCAGTCAGAAATAGTCGAATTCGTGAAGACGGGAGCATCGGGATTCATTCTCAAAGATGCGACAGTGAAGGAATTTGTGAAGACTATTCGGGATGTTGCCCACGACTCAAAAGTCCTTCTGCCCCAGTTCACAGGATCCTTGTTTGCTCACATGGTGGAGCATGCATTGAAAAGAGGGAAGGGACGGGCGTCCAGATCTGTCTCCATGACCAAACGCGAACGGGAAATCCTCGTTTTCATTGCCGATGGTCTCAGCAATAAGGAAATCGCCGAGCGCCTCAACGTTGCCGTCTATACTGTCAAAAGCTATGTCCATAACATCCTGGAAAAACCGGCGCTCCATTCGAGATTGCAAATAGCGAAATACACCCGCGACGAAGAGACTCCCTCAACGTAGCCAGTTCGCTCCTCATTAAATCCACTATCTGATTTTCAGTCTCGAAATCTTGCTCGGTGCAGAGCGACCGTCCCGAGCTTTTGCCCCAGGAGATTGTCAAAATCTGGAAATTTCAAATTTCCCGAAGGGTCTATTCGATCTCGACAAGGATTAATACCTTTTTCATCCTTTTGGACTATTCCTGCTTGAGAGAATCGTATGTATTCTCCTTCCAGCCCTGATGTCTAGGAAAGTTGAGGTTTCAATTTATTGTATAACAACCGCCGGCAGAGGGGGTCGTATCTGTGAACTGGGATCGATTAGAAGGACAATGGAAGCAGCGGAGAGGAAAAGCCGTTCATCATTGGGGAAAAATTATGAACGACGAACTGGCGGCAATTGCCGGTAGGTACGAGGAAGTGGTCGGAAAGCTCCAGGAGAGTTACGGCATAGCCAAAGATGAAGCGACAAAGAGGGTCGGTGATTTCAAAAGAACTGTCGAGCAATTGAAGAAGTCTAATGCGAAGCTGATGGAATTGCAAAAGTTGCTGAAGAAAAATATTAAGTTGGCGAAAACAGTGCAACGTGTCGAGAAGGCTGGACAAAAAAAATTGCATTCGAGAAAACGTCGATGACTTCTCACTGAAAAGGGTGTATGGTTAAGAGGCCAACCTTTTCGCATATCCTTTTGAGTGCAGATCAGGTCTTCCATTTTCACTATAACATATCATTGGAGAAACCCACGATGTTCGAAGAAAAACAATGGTCCAACTCGTATTCCGGCGGCCCAGTGAATCCCGCACGATACGTCCATACCGAAGACGCTGTATTTCTTGGGTGGCAAAAGACTTACAGAGGAAATCTCGTTCCATTGTATTGCGTTACGGCGGAAGGTCATCCTTCGTACGGTTCTACTGTGACCGATAGGACCCTAAACAAGCTAAAGTTGCGCGTTCCCGCAAAACCCGCCGTTTGAAAGCATGTGAACAGGAAGCGACGATTGAGATAGCGGGCGTGCCGTCGGTATCCTCATTTACTTCTTGCAAGAGGTGATCATGCTTCAAGTCTTCGTTGAGAATGCACAATGGAAGCCAGGCATGCAGACTGAATTTGAAACAGCACCGGCATTTGGAGTGTCCGAACTCGATGTGACTCTCATCCGTCCCACCAACTACACCGACGACGGCTATCCGATCAAAACACGGATTGGTGTCATTCGTAGCAACACGTTGACCCAGATCGGGGCGCTCGTAGGCGATTTTGTGAACTACCCCTTCTACAAAGATGTAACACTCAAGATTCACAAAATCGATGAAGCAATTGAGTGGGTTCTCGTGAAGGAAATCGTCCGGCACTCCCGGATTCCCGGAGTTAAATCAATCGTCATGCTCGTGGGTGTGCAATCCAATCAGTACCCTCGAGCTTTGGATCTTGCTTCGAAATTTCTGCTTCACGGAATCAGCGTCATGATGGGTGGATTCCATGTCAGCGGCATGCTCGCCATGATAGGCCTTACGGACGATCTCAAAGCCTCGATGTCAAAGGGGATTACCCTCGTCGCGGGAGAAGTGGAAGGTGGACGGTTGCCCGCGATTGTGGAAGACATTGTCAAGGGCCGACCCAAGCCACTCTACAATTTCCTGGATTGCACTCCGAGCCTTCTTGATGTCGCGATGCCTCATGTCACGAAGGACGAATTTGATAATTTCGCTTCGCGCTTCACGACCATCGACACGGGACGAGGATGCGTGTTCAATTGCGACTTTTGCACGATCATCAATGTGCAAGGTCGGACGATGCGATATCGCGATCCTAGACAGGTGGTTGATTTTGTACGGCAAAGTTACCGAGAGTCGGGTGTCAAACTTTGTTTCTTCACGGACGACAATACAGCGCGAAATCCGCGATGGCGGGAGCTCTTCGACGGGCTTGCCCATTTGCGAGAGGAGGAGGATATCCCGTTTTCCTTCATGATGCAAAGCGATCTTGCGGCCCGGAAAATGCCAGGCGGGGATTATTTTGAGCTCGCCGCACGGGCAGGCTGCAACCAGGTCTTTTTCGGAGTAGAGAGCGTGAACCGTGACAACTTGCGGTCACAAGAAAAGTATCAAAACCAAGTGTCCGAGTACAAGGATCTCGTTGAACATTGTCACTCGCTCGGCATTACGTGCCACGCAGGATACATCCTGGGATTGCCGTTCGATACACCCACGAGTATCAAACGGGACATTGCCGAGCTGCAGCGGATGATGTTCGATTCTGCTTCATTCTACATTATCGCACCGCTCCCCGGCTCAAAGGATCATCAACGATGGTGGAACGAAGGGAGATGGATGGAGGAGGATTTCAACAAATACGATTCGGCACACGTGGCAGTGAAACCGGAAGGCATGTCTTGTGAAGAATTGAAGGAAGCATACCACAATGCGTGGGAGCAGTTCTATTCCACCGAACATATGGTCAACGTTCTCCGGATATGGAGGCATGACCGCCACGCCTACCGGGAGAGATTATCGTTCTTCGCTTGGTACCTCTATGCATCCAGAATCGAGCGCTTGCACCCGATGAACAGTGGATTCTGGTCGGTGCGGCGACGGGACGACCGCAGGGACGGCTTGCCGCATGAGGGACTTGTTCCGTTCTGGTGGAATAGGGCAAAAGTCCTCGTAGTACGGCTCCGAAAGATGGTCAGTCTGTTCTTCCAGCTTGAAGAGGTGTGGCTCCGCAGCAGGCCGAGGAGTGACATCGAGGAGGCACTCCACGCTCAGATCGCAAAATCGAACAAGGAAATCGGCGATTGGCGGGATCTCAGGGCGAAGGAACTTGCAGCGTTCTATATGAGACTCCACATCGAGATGCCGCACGTTAGAGTTCCATCCGTCGTGAGTCTGTGGTTTAGGATACGAAACCCGTTCGCGGGAGCATTCACGAGGAGATACGCCCAGCGTATTTGGGAGCGATGGTATCTTCATCTCTGGAATCCGCTGAAATGGATTGAAGTATGGCTATTCGAATGGGTGAACGGGTTTCGCTTTATTAGTCAAGTTCTCGACGATCGCAATGAAGCTGAACGATCAGGTTAGTACTGCGGTTTCCATCCTTCGCCACGAGCTTTCACCGGATTCAGCAAAGATCATCCGATTCTCGCTTGCTCGAGATCAATGTTATGAAACCTGCCTTCAACGAGTTGCATTCGGCGTTGCAATCCGCAACCTGCTCGCAAAGAATGGAATTTTTTGGGAGGAAGTGGTCGTTTTCAATATCTGGTTCGATATTCTTAAAGAATCCATCAGGACGTTTACTGATAAAGAGGCTGAATCAACCGACGGGAATGTCTTGATGACTTGACCACCGAGAGTATTTGTCTGGTTCGGAATTCCCGGGTTTCGCTTGAGCAGACCCTGCAATACAATTCCATTAACTTAGAGTCGTAACAACTCTGCGTTATTCCTATCCGACTATTAATCTGCGTGTCGGTCGGCCAGATGCGACCACCGGAATACTGTCGGACCACAACAGAATTTCCTCGGAGAATATCCACTTGAACCCGATTTGTTGAGATACCACCGATTTCTCTCCCGTCGACTAGCACGCAACCTGCGGTCCACTTAGACTGATGGACGCGTCGTTCCGGAAATCAGTCCGGCGATATGAAGCTCTCCCATTCCACATCTCCCAAGTTGAAACACATCGGATAATTTCTTAATGTTCATGAGTGTTTCTGATAATCCTAAAAAAAAGAACAAGTTGGAACGCTCGGGACAGAGCAAGGAACATTCCACGATTTGAATCCAAACACTGAGGAGAATCCCATGCGTGAAGAGTCGGCAAAACTCAAGGAAATCACCGAACGGACAAAATCCCGCCTTCTGACATTGACCGAAAGTCAGACAGTGGCCAAACAATACGACGACAAGTGGTCGCTCAAAGAAATCCTCGGCCATTTGATTGACTCGGCAGGCAATAACCATCAGCGAATTGTTCGCATGCAGGAAAAACCGGATATTGGCACATTCAAATACACCCAACCGCATTGGGTCGCTGCTCAGCACTACCAAAAAGAATCGTGGAACGATCTCGTTCACACATGGTACTACGCCAACAAACACCTTGCGCACGTCATTGAACATATCAATCCCGGTACCCTGAAGAACACCTGCGACACCGGAGACCCGCAACCTACCACGCTCCAGTCCGTTGTCACCGGCTACGTTCGACACGTCGAGCACCACATCGACCAGATTTTCAGTGGCGCGGATCCAAGGCAAAGGACGAAATGGAAAGCGCTGTGAGGAAATCAAAGGGTAGATGCACTCCAGCTAGGGACATCCAACGATAAGAGCGGTTACTATGGAGGGAGTAGAGCATTATACCCCATCGAGAATTACAGCTGAAGGGATAAGAATCATTCGCACCAAGACGCATCCCACATTTGAACTGGAGGGTTGATGGTCGACTGCTCCATCGTGTATCCTTCGTCAACGAATTCTTATCATCATGGCAAATACCAACGCACAAACAGAAGCTGAACAATGGATTCGGGAAGTGTTCTTACCGAAAACATACGGCCAATCGTTTCGACCAAAGAACCTCGGTCTTCAAAGTAGGGGCCAGACGAAATTTGACGCGGTCTCCGACGATGGCGAAATCGTCACAATGATATCGACCAGTTCCGGCATGGGATCAAATGGTAAAGTCGATACTGAAGCATTGATGAAGGTACGCTCGGACGCCTTAAAGATCCTCTGGCTTGAACACACTCCTGCAAAACGCTTCATCATTCTTACCGATCCATCGATGATTCGGATCATACGAGAAGAAATAAAGAAGGGACATTTCCCGAAAGAGATGGAATTGCTCAGAGTGAAATTGCCTGTCGCTCTTGCGGCGAGGATCGAGGAATCGGAGAAGAATGCTTCTGGGGAAGTGTCCTCGCAAAAGGATTCGGAATAAGGACGTGTATCAACTATGGTATTATCGGCGGGCGATTCGCCTAGAAGGCCGCAACTACTCCGGCGAGGGAGCGAACCACATCGACCGTTCGCACGAAGGATGGCGAGCGCGCATTCTGCAATGGAGAGGAAAATAGAATACGGCGCTCTCCCTGATTTTCAATCTTGAACATCGCTCGCCGCCAGACTTCTCGGTTATCAAAGTTAGGGTGCGGAGGAGTTTCGTCGGTACATAAAAAAACCGCAGCAGGCCTTTTAACAAGCGCCTGCCGCGGGTAACCCAATCCGGAGGAGAAAGGGTGTTAGTTCGTAAGAGTTAAGGTAACAACTTTCGCTGTCGATGAAAGTGTACCTGCTGAAGCATTCGCCGAGAACGTGTAGGTGATCGGCTGTCCTGCATCGGCGCCCTTCGCAATTGCCGTCACGACGTTTAAAGCTGATCCGGATGTCGCATTGGAAATATCGACTGTTCCTGAGCTTGTTCCCTTGGAGCTGCCGAGATTAACCTGAAGCGCGTATCCCGCGGAAAGAGCTGCGTCGAGGTTCGCTGTGATCTTTACGGTATTCGCAAAGTTCTGCGTGATGCTATAGGTTGTGGAAGCATCAGAGACTGAAGTAAGAGCATCAGTTCCAGCCGTTCCGGTTGAAATCGTCAAAGCACCCGGGTTTCCGGAGGTGGCAATCTTGTAGATGGTGTTTACGGCAAGTGTCAAATTCTGTGTTGCATTAGCTTGTGCAAACGATGCCTGAAATGCGAAGGCACTGAGAGCAACGATGGCGGTAATGACGAGTGATTTTTTTATTTTAGATCTCCTTGATTTGGGTTTTGGTTTTTTATTGTCTGTTCTGAATGCATATTGTTCTCTTTGCGTGCCACGACGATTTGTGCTCTATATTAATTGAAAACAGTGTATTTCTAAAGCAATATGTACCAAAGAGAGATTTATGGCTCATTGTGAAGCAAATGAGAATTTGTATTTGCGGCGTTGGAAGTCTCAATCTTCCTTACCTACCCTGCAGAACACCCTCACCATTCACGTGATCTACCAGAGACGCTGCCTAGTCGGGCGAATACTATTCGACGAAATGAAGGTGTCTTCGCCTCGCGCAAAGTACTAGAGGAGGCGATTCCTTCCCGACAAACTTGGGTCTGCAAAAGGTTAGCGGGAGGTGGGAGACTTGGCCGAACGATTATCAATGACTGCAAGCTAATTCTTTTGGACCCGATACGGTTTTCGAATCAGCGATTGGATTGAACTTTGATCCTCCAGTTCCTACGGAGTATATTCATCTGCGGCTATCCCGTTAACGACTTAAAACGCTTCATCGCAACCTTGAACAACTCCAATTCGTATGCCCTGTTCAGTCATTCTACACTTATAGTCTCAACTTTACCAAGCTCTTAATGACTATCGCCCCTGAAGGGCCATAATAGGCAAGACACATGCCTTGCTATTAGCGCTGAATGTGGCTACACTGAATAACGAAGTTTTTGGCCCACTGTACTCGCCATAATCACAAGGACGAGATTTTTTTAGGCTCGCAGGGGTCGTCTCTCGTTAAACAGCGCACGTCGTAAGCCTACCTCGATTCTCCACATCTACGCTGCTTCTCCATCATTTCACGGAACGTTGATCAGTCATCGATCTTTACGTTCCACTAACTATAGATGTACCACATCATGGAAACACGAAGAAACCAGACCATCGCGCCGAGCATCCGGGTTAAGGACATGCAGGAAAGTCTGGATTTTTATACGAAGGCACTTGGTTTCCGTACATTCGGCAGGATTACGCGACAAAACGGTAAAATTGCCCACATATCAGTCGGGTTTGTTTCGCCGTTGCTCATGCTCTCGCCGATCGAATATGTTCGAACGGCTCGAACGAAGGAAAACTTTGCGAAGAATATCGTTGGCGTTGACGTCGAGTTCTACATTCATATGAACGAATCGAAAACAGTAGATGACTTTTTCTTAGAATTGAAAGCAAAAGGAATCACGGTTATCAACGAGCCAAAGACTGAGTTCTGGGGTGACAGGATATTCACCGTGCGAGACCCGGACGGCTATGCGCTCACGTTTTCCGAACACGTGAAGGACGTGACGCAGGAGACGAGGTCAACGTCGTTTGATGTTACCCATTTCCTCATGAACCTTAACAACTGAACCAATACGATGGAGACAAAACAAAGAGGTTTTCGACAGCGTTATACGTGTGGAACGCATGTGTCCGGACACGGTCGACAGATAACTTCCCATCTCGGAAAAATTCTTCCGCCGGGAAAAGACAGTGTGATCGAAATGGGTGTCATCATAACCATGCCCGGCAAACAAGGTGACCCGTATACCGTGCTGGACGAACAGTCGTTCATAGTCCTTGAAGCCCAGGAAGAACAATTAGCTCAATTATCATGAACAAGAGAACTGTTATATCAAAGGCCCGTTACTGTTTTGTTGAAGTTGTGCATCATGACTCCGATCCCAATTCCTGGATCGTGAATCGATGGACAGGATTCATGCTATTCAGAAAGCGTATCTCGTCGAATTGGTTTATCGACAAGCGACAGGCATTTGCGTTTGCTCATGAAATGGGACGTGCATACGATGAACAGTCAAGATCCGTCCGATGGAAGGAAGCGGTGTGATCATGATTCATTATCAGTTGGGCCATTACGCGGACATTTCCATCCATTGGGAGTTAAGAAATGATTTTGACAATTGGGTGAGGGGGCTTCGATCAATCATACAGAGCCCGGAAGTATTTCATGCATTAAAAGAAGAGGGTGAACGAAATTCTCCACAACACTTTCAAGAGGTGGCCACAGAAGGGAAACAACGACAGGACGTGTGAGAACGAGAACTGCCTGCGATTGATGGAGTGGCAAATTCGCTGCTTTTCTAACGAATTGACACTTGTGTCTCGTAGAAGGCAGCACAAAAGCAAGACGTGATGAGATGTGAGGTTCAATCATGCGTACATACAAAATGCGAGGTTCCGACCTCTACAATGCACAAAATCGCAAGATTGCGGTAACCAGAGGTGAAAGCATCTTCGATGTCGATAATCGGAGAGTCGGTGCAATTCGGGGCGACGATCTCTTTGATTCAGAAGGAAGAATCATGATGACTGTTCGAGGTCCTGACATCTATGATGCCGACAATAAGAAGGTTGCTGGACTCTCGGAAGCTCTGAAATCGATTGAAGGCACGACGGAAGGGATGTTGCTTGCGGCTCTCTGGTATTGTTTCGTGCGTTAGATAAAAAAGAGACTGGATTGACGATGCAGAGATAGATGAGTACCGGTAGGTGCCTGCATACATTGAGTGATAAGACCCTCATCTCCTAGGGAAGTGCTCTCAGCGAGGTGAGGGTCTTTCCATTTTATTTGTGACAACCGCCAATCAGATAATTGGCTCAATCGAGATCTCCTGAGCGCTTCTTCAAACATTCAATCCCCACCAGATTGCAGATACTCTTTTCGAAAGAGAGCACGCAAAGTGGGCTGAGTCAGACAGATTGGCAGTTTGTCCGACGCAAGAGTAATCTGATAACTCTTATCGTCGAATTGATTGCGTGGTGAGCTGACGGTTATTGTGCAATCGCCAAATTCATGTTGTTTCCACGTCCTAAGCGCGCGTGCACACTTCTTCTTCTTGACATACACTAGAATATCCGCTAACATTGCCCATCGTATTCTCCCAATCACCTTTATTCTCATCAAGAGGAGGGATGTATGCCCAGGATCGTCAAAGGCGGTCTCATC
>JADGQA010000057.1 GCA_017882185.1 Bacteroidota bacterium | reverse complement strand
CCGGACTCATTTGACGTATACGATATCCACCGGCCATCCGGTGAGAAGCGAGCGTGTGACTCCCTAAATGATGTTTGGAGTATCGGAGCCGGCTTTAGCTCTCCAGTCAACGGTAAAACCCACACATCAAGGCCCGTATTCGGATGATCGCCCCAGTACAAGATGAATCTTCCATCTGGCGACCAATCGCTCGGCCGTTCATCCGCGTTCGTCCCAAGAAGAAGCACCTCGGGTGTAACCATGTTGGATGGGCGACGGTAAATGTCCATCGTCCCGTTACGATCAGATGCGAAAACCAGGTTGTTCCCGTCAGGCGACCAGACAGGAAGCCTGTCATCCTTTTGATCGAAGGTAAATCGTGTTCGAATGGGACGTCCCAGATCATAGAGCCAGATATCGCGGTTGTTCGACTTGGTGTCGAGAAGGTCCGCAGCGACCTGGCGTCCATCGGGAGAGATCCGGATGTTATTGTATATGCCAGCTTCTCCTACTGCACCTAGTTGCTTTCCATTTCTGTCATACCATACCAGCCGGTTCCCTGCCGCTCCAGAACCCATTTGATACACAAGGACACCATTCTGCGAGACGGAAAACATCGCGCTACCAAGATTGGTAAATGAATGAACTCCCTCCGCGACAGGAAATGGCTCACCGCTCAGTACCCATGTGCTTTCGTTGAGAGGCTGTGCCATCAATGTCTGATCACGCATATAAAAGAGATGACCTGATGCATAAGCTGCAAGTGTCTGGTTTCTCAAAAGCAGCTGCTTGACATTTCCATCGAGCGATCCCAGGAAGACAGCATCCTCCTCAACTCTCCCAGTACCAGCGCGGGCGAAGTAGACGAAATGATTTCCATCCGAGAGGAAAAAGGGAAAACGATGGTTTGAATCTTGCCGAACTGTGTCAAGTGCGGTGGCGGGCGAAGGAACGCCGCCCGAAGAAGCGACTCGCTGCAGAGGTCCAGTCCCAATCCCGAATAGTATAATTCCCGGCGAACTCCACGTACCCCCGCGGCCGCTCCTCGCATCACACAAAATAACAGATGGACCTCCGGATGCCTCGATCTTTTTCAACTTATCATTCTCGAAGAAACCAATGAAACGGCTGTCGGGCGACCAGAATGGCAAATAGGGACCGTCAGTGCCGGGGAGCAGCTGGGCAGATAATGAGTACAGCGGACGAATCCAAAGACGATTCTTACCAAGAGAATCCCGAGCCACGAATACGAGGGTCCGGCCATCAGAAGAGATAGCAAAATTGTTGAAAACGTCGTTTTCAAATGTTGTTTTTTCGGTTGGAAGAATCTCAAACCGAGTGGTAAGGCGCTCGGGCGGTTGCTCTCGAAAATGAAGCAGTGACACAACAGTCGCCGCGAGAAGGAACACGATGCTCATTATGATCCAGATGAGAGACCCCCGATACTTTGCAAAACCAGTTCGAGCCTCTTGGGTTTCTCCCGATGAAACGCCGGAAGATTGCTCGACCGGACGAGCTTGCGAGATTCGACTAACACGTGTTCTGATGGTTTCACGGTTGAATCGCTTCAGATCGATGGAAACTTGTTTGGCAGATTGTGTCCGCTCGTTGATATCTTTCTCCAAACATTCGAGAACGATTGCATCAAGAGCAGGATCGATATCGGGCTTGATGGATGACATCGGTGGCGCATCAACGTTGACGATCTCGTACGATATTGCTGTTTCATGAACGCCTTTGAAGGGAAGCTGGCCTGTGAAGAGCTCGTACAGGAGCACACCGAGCGAGAAGATGTCTGACCGATGGTCGGCTTCCAATCCCTGCACCTGTTCCGGCGACATGTAACCTGCCGTACCGACGGTACTGCCCTCTTTCGTGAGCCTCGATAGACCACGTAACTTGGCCAACCCGAAGTCCATAATCTGCGCTATACCGTCCTTGCGGATCATGATGTTGTCGGGCTTGATATCCCGGTGTACGATGCCTTTTTCGTGTGCGGCCGCAAGGCCGTCGGCAATCTGAATGCCAATCTCGATTGCCTGCTTGAAGCTGAGGGTTGCCTTCTTCTCTCCGAGCGTTTGTCCGTCAATAAACTCCATGACGATAAACAGTTGACCTTCATATTCCTGGATGTCATGGATCGTGCAGACATTTGGATGGTTGAGTGCGGAGGCGGCCTTTGCTTCCTGGATGAATCGGGCTTTGTCAGCGTCTGACGCATTGAGGTGGGGTGGGAGGAACTTCAGCGCTACGAAACGGTCGAGCTTGGTATCCTGGGCTTTGTATACCACCCCCATGCCACCTTCGCCGAGTTTTTCAAGAATCTTGTAATGGGAAATGGTCTGTCCAGTCATTTCGATTTCTTCATTAGTTCTATTGCTCAATGATCCAATCGCGCTGTCGTAGCGCTTCAACCGATTCGACTTACCGGCGCTCTGGGACCTTTATCGACCTTCCCGAATTCCTTGGAGATGACATTCGTTGACCGGATAATCGCCACTCCTTTTCAATCTTTTTGCCGAGCGCAATGACCATCGGCGGCAACGCCAGAACGTCATCAAGGGTGGTCCGAAAATTCACGATGCATACTCGCAGTGCAAACTTGCCTTGAACGAGTGCATTCGAAGGATAGGCCTTTCCGCCGGCCTGGAGACGTGCAAGTAATTCGGTGTTGAGTTTGTTCAAGTATTCTTCGGAACGCGAAGATCCGTCGCGCATATTCGGTGCAGCATAACGGAATGTGGTGATACTTAGGCCGCACGTAAGGGCTTGCAGGTCAGGATACTTTTGAATTTCTTCGTAAAGCTGGTGGGCAAGAGCAATGTCATCCGCAATCATTCGTTCATAACCGCTTCGCCCGACCTGTTTCAAGGCAAGCCATACCTTGAGGGCGCGGAAGCCCCGGGAATTCTGCGGCCCAAATTCATGGAAATTGATGGGCGCCTCTTCTTTGTTGTCATCGAACCGATAATAAGCAGGATGATAACTGAATGTTTCTTGAAGAACTTTTGGGTCCCGCACTAAGGCGCATCCGGCTTCCAGAGGCGCGTAAAGCCACTTGTGCGGGTCGACGGCGACTGAATCAGCCTCACTCATGGCCTTCATATCGTCGTGGGCATCCGGAAGGACTGCGGCAAATCCTCCATAGGCCCCATCGATGTGGTACCAAAGATTGTTTTTGCGGGCAATGACTGCAAGTTCTCGTAAGGGATCAATCGCACCAGTGCCGACGGTGCCCGCGTTTCCCACCAGCAAGAACGGAAGGTATCCTTGCTTACGATCGTTCTTGAGTTGATTTTCCAACGCGCGAACATCAATGCGTTGATATTGATCGGTCGGGACGTATGCAATGGCGTCGGTACCGAGTCCGTACATATCCGTTGCTTTCTGGATCCAGGTGTGTGTTTCGTCCGAGCAGTACACTCGTAGCTGCTTGCCTGTACCTGTAAGGCCTTGTTTGCGAATATCCCACGTTGCCTTTGCTTTGCGGGCAGCGAGAAAACAGACGAAATTTGCGGTGTTGCCGCCGCTGACAAGAATGCCGCCACAATCCGTCCTGAAACCTATCAACTCTGCAATCCAACGAACTGTCTGCGCCTCAATCTCTGTTGCGATGGGAGAGAGAGCGAACGCGCCGACGTTTTGGTTTATTCCTGCTGCCAACAGGTCGCCGAGAATCCCGATCGGCGCGGGAGAAGAAGTGACGTATCCCCAGAATTTTGGATGACCGTTGAAGAGAGAGTCTGCAAGAAGCATTCGCGTCGTGTCCTGTAAAAGTCTCCTTGCGGATGTCCCTATCTTGGGAATACCAGGCGACGTTAAGAGGGCGCGGATTTGGCGAGGCGATTTCGCTGTCGTCACCGGTCTAACTCTGATACCGGAAAGAAGTCTGGCGATGTCGTCGATGAGCCTGTGTCCTGCAGAGCGAAATTCATCAGGTGGAAGGTCGAGAGGAACAGTGCGCCCGCTTATCCTATTTTGCTTCCTAATGGTATGATCCTTTGCCTTATCGTGTCTCACCGCCAGAACTCCAAATGATTTGTGGACAATCTGCGTTTTGATCTATCCAGTATTCGTTATTTCAATAATCCAGGGATTCAATACCCACACATTCAATGCTTCTTGCTCACGTCCCCTTGATGTAGTTTTCCAGTTGTGTAATCGTGTGCTCCTTCTCCAAGATGACCGCTTTGATGGTATCACGGATCGTGATCATGCCGATCAATGTTCCGTTCTCGAGGACCGGTAGATGCCGGATGTGCTTGCTGTTCATAATTTCCATGCATTCCTCGATGGATTGTTCCGGACGCACGGAGATGGGATCGGAAGTCATGATTTCTCTGATCTGGAGTTCGCGTGAGGTCTTGCCCATGAGCACAACTTTCCTCGCATAGTCCCGTTCTGAAAAAATGCCAACCAACGTGTTGCCGCTCATCACCATAAGAGCCCCGACATTCTTTTCTGCCATTACGACAAGAGCATCAAAGACCGTCGTTTCTGGCGATACGAACAGAACCGCGTTGCCTTTTACCTGCAAGATGTCCCTAACCGTACTCATGGGTTTCTCCTTTTGATGCTCAAACGATGAACATATACTTGACGATTGAAGCGTCGGCCTCGGTAGATTTTAACTCATGAAACTCTTGCTGGCAATGAGATGGAATCCGTCGACTTCAATATCTTCGCTTGTAACGCTCGGCAGTCTGGTGCCGACGCTCTGCATCCTGAGTTGAGATAGGTCACTCAGCGTATGCTTGATTGTCTGCAGCAATTGATCAAACGTTCCACTCCGCTCATACTCTTCGGCATCACCACGACTATTCCAGAGCGTCACGGAAATCGCTTCATTGCTGTCGCCCGTGGGCGTGGAAAGACACGAGAACTGGCATCCGTGAGTTGCCAGCAGCGCAGGAATAATGTCGCGCTCGTAGAGCTGTTTGTATTCCTCTCGTTTGCCTGGCTTGATATACAGAGAAACAATCCGAAGAAACGCATTCGGCGTTCTTTCCTTTGAGGGAATTGCCTCACTGCTCGAAGTCGAAACGGAAAAACTCTTCAATGTCGGCTCCGCCGGCCCGGGCGTGTATTCCAGCGTGAAATCTTTGGATAGCTGGAGATTCCACTCGCTGCTCTCAGCGAAGAACGGCCGCGCGTCCGCAACGAGTTTCATGAAAAGGCCGCTTCGTTCGTACCGGGATGCGTCTTCCTCGGAGCGCCACAGGGTCATTGATATCCCTTCCTCGGATTGATGGACGCTTTGCATCAAACAGGCGTAAAGGCATCCGCCAATTTTTTGAAGTGCTGGGATGATTTTCTCCTCATACAACTGGGTGAGGCCGGGAAGTTCTCCTTGCCTGATCTTTAGCTGGAGCATGCGCATATACATAGGAGGCCCCTCCTGTCTTTGTTTTGTTAACACCGCACAACAATATTGGTTCCATATTCCTCCGGAGCCAAGTGCAATACCAATGGTGCCGGAGGATTGATATCACTCATACATGCAACGAATGAAGATAACGCTCTCTCTATGTATTGCGCTGGTAGGTAATCTACAGAACGATGATGCGTCGCGACGTACTTCCGTTCACACGCCTTTGGCAATAAATCCAGGTTTCGTCATGATCGCGGGATCCAGGATTCGGTCTGCATCAGCAGCGGAAAGGTATCCCAATTCCACCACCACTTGTTTCACAGTCTTCTTTTCCTTCGTTGCTTTTTTCACAACCTCGGTAGCTTTGTCGTATCCTATGATGGGATTGAGAACGGTAGCAATGATAGGGTTTCTATGTACGAGTTCAGCGAGTTGGTGTTCATTGACTTCAAAGCCTGCAATCGCTTTTTCTGCCAGGAGGCGGGACACACTTGCGAGGAGAGTTATGGATTGAAAAATATTGTGCGCGATGACGGGCATCATCACGTTGAGCTGAAAATCGCCGAGTGCATTGGAAACACTAATGACCGTATCGTTTCCCATCACTTGCACCGCAACCATCCGCGCAGACTCTGCAATCACCGGATTTACCTTTCCGGGCATGATCGAGGAGCCGGGTTGGAGTGAAGGGAGCCGTATCTCAGCGAGGCCCGCAATGGGACCGCTGTTCATCCACCGGAGGTCGTTCGAAATTTTCAGCAGTGCAGTTGCATAGGTCTTTAAATGACCTGAAAGCTCCACGATTCCATCCTGGGCGGACTGTGCCTCGAAATGATTGAGGGCTTCCACAAATTTCACCTTCGTAAGAGAGCTGAGTTCTTTGGCTACCAGCTTCCCGAACTTCCGATTCGTGTTGACACCGGTACCGACCGCTGTTCCTCCGATTGCCAATTCCGAAAGTCGTGACTGGGCGGTCTTGATCCTCGTGATGGAGTTTTCTATCTGCGTCGCCCAACCTGACATTTCCTGTGAGACCGTAATCGGCATCGCGTCCATCAGATGCGTTCGGCCCGTCTTTACCAATCCACTATACTTCTTTGCCTTCCGCTTGATGGTCGAGTCGAGCAACGCCAGTGCCGGCAAAAGGTGCTCGATCGTTTGCAAACAAGCAGACATGTGAATCGCAGTCGGAAAGACATCGTTCGAGGATTGACCCATATTCACGTGGTCGTTCGGGTGGACCGGCGACTTCGACTCTCTTTTTCCCGTGAGCAACTCGTTGGCGCGCGTAGCAATAACCTCGTTTGCGTTCATGTTCGTCGATGTTCCCGAACCTGTCTGGAAAACATCGAGAGGAAACTGGTCGCTGAATTTGCCATCCACAATTTCATCGCAGGCTCGAATGATAGCGCTGGCCCGTTTCACATCCAGAATGCCGATCCGTCGGTTGACCGTTGCACTCGCACGCTTGACCAAGGCCAGAGAACGAATGAAGACTGCCGGAAAAGTAATGCCGCTCACCGGAAAATTTTCGATGGCTCTCTGGGTTTGAGCCCCCCAGTAGGCATTCCTGGGGACTCGAATTTCACCCAGTGAGTCTTTTTCAATCCTGAAGTCCTTCATACCGTTCGAAGTTGAATTCATCAGTAGAAATCAAGATGGATTGTTCCCCGCAGGAGACACCAGTCTACGACCCTGAAAGTCCCTCCCCACCGCAGTAATGGTTAAGGAGATCCCGCGCGAGAATTCAAATCTGTTTGGTACGTGTCACCTGCCACTACGCAGCAGCTTACGTCCTCGTCAAAACGATGAGCGTCATGTCGTCACTCTGGGGATGATCACCGGCATGAGCACGGACGGCAGTAATGATTTTGTCGATAATATCGTGAGGCGCGGCGTGCCGGTTATTCCTGACAACAGCCTGAAGCCGCTCTTCGCCGAACTGTTCGAGGTTTGAATTCATTGCTTCAGAAATGCCGTCTGAAGAAATCACAAGCAGGTCTCCGGGCTTCAGGCTCACTCTATCTTCTTCGAATGCAAAGTCTTCAAAGGCACCGAGCATGATGCCTCCTGATTTTAATCGTTGGGGCTTGTCGGTATCTGAGAACAGGAATGGAAAGTCGTGTCCGGCATTGGAGTAGGAGAGAAAATGATCCTTGGTATCGAGAGAGGCATAGAACACTGTGGCAAATTTCTCCGGGCTCGTACTATGAAAAAGGAGTTTGTTCGAACGAATGAGACAATCTTTCGGCGATGTGCAAAGAAAGGACTGTCCCCGCAAGGTTGCCTGGAGATTGGCCATGAGAAGAGAGGCGGGGAGCCCTTTTCCTGTAACGTCGCCAAGGCAGATAGCCAGGCGACTGTCTTCAATCGGAATAAAGTCGAAATAGTCACCTCCAACGACCTGGGCTGGTATGCTTCTTCCCGCAATCTGATAGCCTTCAATGGTTGGTGCGGACTTCGGTTGAAGATCGGATTGAATCCTGGATGCAAGACGCACCTCTTCCTGCATTTTTGCGAACGCTTTCTCCTCTTCGTAAAGTCTGGCCGTTTCAATCACCTGCCCAGACTGGACGGCGATGATGGCAAGGAGACGCTGATCTTCATCGGAGAATCCCACATTCCCGCGTTTGTTGAAAACCGTGAGGACTCCTTTTAGTTCTGACTTTACGATGAGCGGAACGCAGAGAAGGGTGAGTACGGACTCATCCCACCGCACACCGCGGAATCGTTCGTCCGTCCTCGGGTTATTGAGAAGAAGAGGTTTCTTGTTCAGATGCATCCAACCGAGAAGGGCTTGATTGACCTGGAATTGTTCGTGGTCGCTTGAGGTGACCATCGTGCGAACCAATGTCTTCATCGGCTGGCTTGCATGCTCGTCGACGAGTGTGATAACCCCTTGTTCGGCATTGACGGCGCGTAGCGATCTTCGAATGATCGTCGTCATGATTTCCTGTGAATCGAGTGAGGCACTGATCGCGCGTCCGAGGTCATTGAGAATCGAGAGTTCTTCAATGGCCCTTTTGAGACGCTTGTTCTCTTCTTCAAGCCTCAGACTCGCTGAGATTTGCTCGGCCATGTTCCGCAATAGTAATGAAAGAGATCGGTGGGTGTTCTGTCGGTGAAAGATACACAACGCGATTGGCAGAATCAACAATGCGTCAGCACATGTGAAATGAACAACGAGGCTCGGCCCTTTGCGTCGTCCATGAAGCCATCGACGCCCCATTTCTTGCTTTTCCTTCAAAGTTTGGCTACCATAATCCGGAAAAATGTTGGACCACCCAGACATGGTCGTTGCGATTGCGTCAACACGCAAACCGAAAGTCGACGCAGTCAAGGCAGTGTTCGGAAGGCTTGCACCGCGGCTCAGGGTGGCGGTCAGCAATTTGAAATTTCTTGACTTCGACATCGCGTCTGGCGTCGAAGAAACTCCCACATCTCTCGAACGAATCATGCAGGGCGCGAGATTGAGAGGTGTGAATCTTCGCAATCATTGTCACGAACAAAGTAGAGAAATCGCGTTTGTTATAGGATTGGAAGGAGGCCTGTTCTCGGTCAATGATCCTTCGGTCGGTCGTCGGACATTTCTACAGAGCTGGGCATATGTTGCCAACGACGGTCAGGAATCGTTCGGTGCCAGCGGCGCCATCCTTGTACCGCAGTCTATTGCGGAACCAGTGCTTGATGGAAATCAGAGTCTTTCAGAAGTCATTGACCGAACGGCAGAACAAAAGGACATTCGAAGCAAACAGGGTACGTGGGGTATCCTTTCACAGGATGTGACCACGAGGCAGGCCTCATTCGAGGTGGCTTTGACGAATGCTCTGGCACCGTTTTACAATCCGGCATTCTATCGGGCCCAAGAGCGTTCTCCAATCCCTGGCGAATAACCAGTTCAATGAAGGGGGGAAAAATAGGATTCGGTCAACTCCTCGGACATCATGCGACGGATTTGGTATCTTTTTTACAACGGCGTTGTTATTCCGGTATTCTGGCTCCTCCTGCAGCTTGGGAGTGTATTCAATCCGAAAATTCGACGCGGATTGGAGGGACGGTCCCACCTTTTCGAAACCCTTGATCAACAGGCAAAAGGGCTCAAAGCCTCGCGGCGGATCTGGTTTCATTCCTCTTCCATGGGTGAATTTGAACAGGCGAAGCCTATTATCGCGGCTTTGCGGGAAAAATATTCCGACCTCAATATTATCGTGAGTTTCTTCTCGCCGTCAGGATATGATCATTCGAAAAATTATAAACCCGCAGACTTGATCACGTACATTCCCCTGGACACGGCCCATAATGCCCGCCGTTTTATCACGCTTATCCGCCCTTCGGTTGCCGTGATGGTACGTTATGATATATGGCCCAACCACGTTTGGGAACTGAAGTCACGAAATATACCGACGTTCATTGCCAATGCCACCATGCGGAGGAATTCCTCGAGGTTGAAGTTCCCGCTCAAGAGCTTTCACCGGGAACTCTACCAGCAACTTACTTCCATACTCGCGGTTTCGCCCTCGGATGTCAAATCCTTTGAGCGAATTGGGATTCGGCCACCTCAGGTTCAGGCAATCGGGGATACAAGATATGATCAAGTGTGGTCGAGGAGTCTGGAAGCGAGAAAAAAACATCTTATCCCTGATCCCATTCTTCGGCGGAGGAAAGTGTTCGTGGTGGGAAGCTCCTGGGAAGAGGACGAGGCGGTCATTCTACCGACATTCAAGAAAATCATGCAGTACGATGCAAATGCATTGATGATTCTTGTTCCCCACGAACCGAGTCTCCAGACGCTCGAACGGATCGAAATCCAGCTCAATTCAGCGCCTGGATCGATTCGTTTCTCGGACCTCAATGATTATTCCGGAGAACGGATCATCCTCGTTGACAGTATTGGAATTCTGACCACATTGTACCAATATGCGCACGTCGCTTATGTCGGAGGAAGCTTCAAACAAGGCATTCACAATGTCCTGGAGCCCGCTGTCTACGGCATACCCGTTCTGTTCGGTCCCAGACACCACAATTCGCAAGAAGCCATTGAGCTCGCTCATCGCGGAGGAGGCATCGTGGTTCACAATCAGCAGGATTGCTACAAGTCGTTGAGGACGCTTCTGAACAACAAAAAGGCCGCAGGGAAAGCAGGAGCGATATCGCTCGATCTTGTCAAAGAAAACATGGGGGCAACGGGACGGTTTCTTGAGCATTTGGAAAAATTTCTCTAGTGTTGAACAACCTTCAATGGACTATTGATATCATGATACAATCCTCATGAAGATTTGCTATTTCGATACCATAGGCGGAATTTCGGGAGACATGACACTTGGTGCCTTTGTAAGCGCCGGATTCCGGTTTGACGACCTAGCAGGCGAACTTAAGAAACTCGGTCTTCAGGGATTCGAGCTTGAAGCCGCACACGTTGAACGGAACGGCATCGTCGCGACGAAGGTCGATGTTGTCATTTCCGAACAGCCGAACTACCACCGCCATTATACCGACATCGTATCACTGATTGACAGCAGCACCCTTTCATCGTCCGTCAAAGACCGCGCGAAGAAAATCTTTTATGAAATCGCCGTCGCAGAAGCAAAGGTGCACAACTCGACTCTCGAGAAAATTCATTTTCATGAAGTTGGCGCCATCGATTCACTCGTTGATATCGTCGGTGCGGCGATTTGTCTGGAACGATTCGGCGTTGAGGAAGTCTATTCCTCACCGGTGAAAGTCGGGAATGGCGGTTTTGTGAATTCCCAACACGGTGCCCTGCCAATACCGACACCTGCAACCATGGAAATTCTGAGAGGATACCCTACAGTGCTGACGGATATTCCTCAGGAGCTCGCCACCCCAACGGGAGCCGCAATCATCAAAGCGTGCTCGCGCGGTGTTTTGGATGTTGAACGTTTGAACGTTGCATCAATCGGATATGGTGCAGGATCACGGGATATCGGAAAAATTCCCAATCTCTTGCGTGTTCTGATCGGTGATTTGGAATCCCGGGATGATCGCGATGCTGTCGTGAGCATAGAAACGAATATTGATGACATGAACCCGGAATTGTACCCCTACATCATCGAAACGTTGCTTTCGGTAGGCGCACGTGATGCTTATCTTGTGCCGGTGGTGATGAAAAAGGGGAGACCCGGAATTGTACTATCCGTCCTTGTAGACCGCGATGCTGTTGACGCAGCGCTGAGAGTCCTATTTCGTGAAACATCCAGCATTGGCGTCCGCATGCAGACAATGGAGAGAAGAAAACTGGTCCGCAGTATAAAGGAAACACAGACATCCTTCGGAACCGTGCGTGTCAAGGCGGTCGTGAATGACGGAAAAGAAGTTCTGATCCCCGAGTTTGAAGAATGCAAGCGTATCGCGATCGAAAAAGGACTTCCGCTCCGAGATGTCTACCGAACGCTGGAATCTGAACTCATGAACGCATCGAACAGCCCGAAGTGATTTGAAACCGGAATCCTTGAACCCGTCGGCCGTTTTGGTCCTCATACGTATTGATCACCTGGATAATCTCTAATATTGCCATTCGCATTCCTTTCCCCGGATTCCTGTTTCCGTCTCAATCACAATGAGTCAGTTCTTTGCCGATATTGCTCTTCCCCTTCCCATCGATCACACGTTCACCTACTCAGTTCCCTCAGAGTTTCAGGATCAAGTCGCGGTCGGAAGCAGAGTAGTAGTACCGTTCGGCAAGAAGACGTTGACCGGCGTGGTTGTCGATCATCCTACCTCACCGGCCGTTGCAAACATCAAACCGATTGCAGACGCACTCGACACCGCTCCAACATTCTCCGCGGATATGCTCAACCTCACCAAATGGATCGCAGAATACTACTTGGCACCGTGGGGTGAAGTGCTCCGTGCCGCAACGCCCCAAGGCTTGTCGATACAAACAACACGAACTGCTACGCTGACGGCAAAGAACGTCAAGGATGCACTTTCTGCATTGAAATCGTCTGCTGTAAGCCAGAATGCTGTGTTGCTGGCTCTTGAGAAGGAGCCGACAATGAGTGTTGCAGCTCTGCAAAAGAAGACGCGCGTTCGTTCGATCCACGCTGTTTTGCATCAATTGGAGGCAAATGGATGGGTTGAAGTGCGTGAAGTGCTCGGAAAGCCGACGGCATCGACGAAGAAAGAAACCGTGATAAAGACCAGTGATGCAGGGAAAACACTGTTCGACGACGACCGGGATACGGGTTTGAACCAAAAAACGCGTCTGACGCAAAAGCAGGTTCTGACCTTGCGCGAACTCTCGGATCGTTTCGAGACTATGAACGAGTTTCAGTCAGTGAAGAGTATCGTACAACACTCAGACATCTCTGCATCGGTTATCAATACGCTTATACGAAAAGGCGCTCTCGAAAAATCAGAGCGTGAGGTCTATCGAACGAGTGAGTATGATGCAGTCGAACCCGCGCTCGCTCTTACTCTGAATCATCATCAATCCGCGGCGTTGACCGAAATCGAGCGTTCCCTGCAGACGGAGAAGTACGCGACCTTTCTCTTGCTTGGCGTAACCGGCAGCGGAAAGACCCAGGTCTATATTGAAGCAATCCGGAAAGTGCTGACTCTTGGCAAAACGGCGATCGTTCTTGTCCCCGAAATTGCTCTTACTCCGCAGACTGTCCGGCGATTCAAGGCCCATTTTTCCGATGAGGTTGCAGTTATGCACAGCCAGCTTTCGGTTGGTGAGCGCTATGACGCGTGGAGAATGGCACACCAGGGGAAAGTGAAGATTGTGATTGGACCACGGTCTGCCATCTTCGCGCCGCTCAAGAACGTGGGATTGATCGTTGTTGATGAAGAACACGATGCCTCCTACAAACAGTTCGACTCATCACCCCGGTATCACGGCAGGGACGTCGCGATTGTACGAGCATCTCAGAACAATGCCGTTGTGGTGCTCGGCTCGGCCACACCTTCTTCCGAAAGCTATTTCAATGCCATCAGCGGCAAGTACCGGTTGATCGAATTGCCCGAACGGATTGACAGCGCCCGGCTTCCGACGATCGAAATCGTTGACATGACAAAGGAACGAAAGCGACTGTACGATGAAATAAAAGCCGACGTGCAGAAATCGAAGAAAGAATTTCCAAAGCATCTTCCCGCAGTCTCCATTTCGGGGCTGCTCCGTGCACACATTACGCAGCGTCTTGAAAAGAACGAAGGAGTGATCCTCCTCCAAAACAGGCGGGGATTTTCTCATGTGGTCGAATGTTTCGATTGCGGTTATGTCGAACGTTGTGACAATTGTGATGTCTCTCTGACGTATCACCTGATAAAGAAAGACCTGCGTTGTCACTACTGTGGGTACGTCAAGAACGCACCTTCTATCTGTCCGAAATGCAAGGGGACAGAAATACGCCATTTCTCGTTTGGGACTCAACAGGTCGAGGAAGAACTCCGGTCGACGTTTCCGAATGCAACGATACTGAGGATGGACAAAGATACCACGAGGCGCAGAGGTGCCCACGACAGGATCTTGCAACAATTTGGGAACAAGAAGGCCGATATTCTCCTTGGAACTCAGATGGTCGCAAAGGGATTGGATTTTCCCCACGTAACGCTTGTCGGCGTAATTTCTGCGGACACTCAAATGCTCCTTCCGGATTTCCGGGCGTCCGAGCAGACATTCCAGCTGCTTACCCAGGTCGCAGGTCGTGCAGGCCGGAGCAATCTGGCAGGTGAGGTTGTAATTCAGACTTTGCAGCCAGACCACTACAGTCTGAAGCACGTCTTGTTGCACGACTTCAAAAATTTCTACAAAGAAGAGTTGGAGTATCGCCGTGAGCTCGACTATCCCCCCTTCTCAAGAATTGTGCTCATCGAGTTCACAGGTGGGAGAGAGAATGAGGTCCAACACCGCGCCAGGAAATTTGCCGACTTTCTGTTGTACAGTGCGAAGGATCTATTCAGGGTCCTCGGTCCGGCGGATGCGGCGATACCAAAGATTAAGAATCAATTTAGAAAACACGTTGTCGTGAAAGATCTGCGCGATAAAGACCCAGCCGGAGCCGGCCTTCGCGCAGCATTGCACAAAGCGAGGCAGCAATACGAAGCGGCTGGCTTGAGCAAGGACAGGAGAATAACAATGACGATCGATGTGGATCCTCAGGGGATGATGTAGGGAACAATGAAAAATGGTGGAATGAAAAATGAAAAAAAGGAAAAAGGAAAACAGAACAATGACGGTGGATGATCAAATCCCACACACTCAATGCTCAATGCTGAAAGCTGACTGCTGTTCATGAAAAAACTCAGTCCATATCTCATTTTCATCGCCGCTATGCTTTGGGCGACCGATGCTCCTTTCCGGATGTCGTTAACGAAGGATCTGAACAGCAATTTCATAGTTCTCGCAGAACATTTCGTCGATATCTTGTTTATTGCACCTGTTCTCATCGTTGGATACTCTCGGTTGAAGAAACTCACGGCCAAAGAATGGGCCGCGGTAGTGTTCATCGCTGTTTGCGGGAGTGCGTTGGCATCGGTCGCCTTCACGCAGGCATTTCATTATGTCAATCCATCAGTGGCAATCCTTCTCCAGAAGCTTCAGCCATTCATAGCAATAAGCCTTGCCGCGGGGATTCTGAAAGAGAAACTGACCATACGGTATTGGGAATGGGCAATTTTCGCAATCCTCGGGGCGTACCTTGTGTCCTTCCCGGGGTTGAAACCGGAATTGTTCCCCGGCGAACAATTGAACCCCAACTTGATCGGTGTCGGGTATGCGTTACTCGCGGCATTGTTCTGGGGAGCCTCGACAGTGTTCGGCAAATACGTCCTGAGAAACGTCGACTTCAAAATCGTGACGGGGCTTCGGTTTTCCGTTGCGTTTGTTTTCATGCTTATCCTCAACGTCGCAACCGGATCAATACCGAAGTTGTCACAGGTAAATCTGGCAGACTGGATTTTTATAGTTGTTATTTCGGTGGCATCAGGAGTCGTCGCGCTGTTCATCTATTATAAAGGACTGGAAAACACCAAAGCGTCTGTTGCAGCAATCGCCGAGCTTGGTTTTCCGATGGCGGCCGTCATCGTCAATTGGATATTCCTGGGTGCGGGATTGGTGCCAGTGCAGCTCGTTGGAATGGGGATTCTGGTGTTCGCGATCTTTCGTCTCACAAGACTGTAACACTCTTATGAAACCACAATCAAGGAAGGAGAACGACCATGAAAGCTATGATACCTTCTGTGATGATGTTGGTCGTGGGAATACTCATCTGTATTTCCACCGGAGAGGCGCAAATAGTTAAGATATCACAAGAGGGGCAAGCATGCGTGGATTGCCACAAGGAACTTTCACCGTCATTTGTGAAAGAATGGCAAATCAGTAGTCACGCAAGAAACGGCGTCGACTGCTATTCATGCCATAAAGCGGGGAAATCCGATCCTGATGCGATGGAACATAATGGATATACCATCGCGATCCTCGTGACACCGAAAGATTGTGGGAGGTGCCACGAAAAGGAAGTGGCGGAAATGACCGGAAGCCACCACGCCATGGCCGGAGATATTCTGAATTCGCTTGACAACTATCTTGGCGAAGTTCTCGGGGGACCCGAAGCAGTTGCCGTCGGATGTCAGCAATGCCACGGATCCAAGGTCAAGGTGCTTGCCGATGGCACGCTCGATGTCAACTCGTGGCCCAATACCGGGATTGGCAGAATGAATCCCGACGGATCGAAAGGATCGTGTTCTGCCTGTCACACGCGACACAGGTTTTCGAAAGCCCAGGCTCGAGAACCTCAGACCTGCGGCAAATGTCATCTTGGCCCGGATCATCCGCAGATTGAAGTCTACCAGGAATCCAAGCACGGAATCCTGTACGAAGCCAACAAGGCGAGCCTGAACATGGATCACGACACGTGGATCGTTGGCAAGGATTACACGGTTGCCCCGACGTGCGCAACGTGTCATATGAGTGCAACCCCATCCCAATCGGTCACTCACGATGTCGGTACAAGGATCAGCTGGACACTGCGTCCTCCGGTTTCAAAGAAACTGGAGAATGCAGAGAAGAGGCGGGATGCGATGAAAGACGTATGCAGCAGCTGCCACTCTGCGCCGTTCGTCAATGGATTCTACCAACAGTTTGACAACCTGGTGAATCTCTACGATGACAAGTTCGCAAAACCGGCGATGGGAATGCGGCAGGATCTCATCGATGCAGGCAAGCTGACCCCTGCAGATTTTGATGAGAAGCTTGATTGGATCTATTATGAGTTGTGGCACCATGAAGGACGAAGAGCGCGACACGGCGCGGCGATGTCCGGACCGGACTATGCCTGGTGGCATGGCATGTATGAAGTTGCCAAGCAATTCTACAGCGAGTTCCTGCCGGA
>JADGQA010000229.1 GCA_017882185.1 Bacteroidota bacterium | reverse complement strand
TCTCAAGGCTGAGAATCCTCAGGATCTCTAATTGACTATGAAGGACTTGATCATTACCATATAACAGTTACATATTGCGGGTCCAGGAGAAGGACTCGTGCTGAGGATGCGTCAATGAAAGCCTCCAGATTCGCTATGGCGATGATGGAGGCTTTTGTGTTTTCCATCGGTTGATGCTGCCGGTCTCTGGCCGTCTCTGAGGGGGATTTGCGTATGAAAAGCATATTCTTGATCCTGTTTACAGTTGCTCTCCTCGAGAACGCTTGGGCTCAATCAGTTTCTGATTCCACTCAAACCCTGTATGAATCGAACAATCCGATACTGGATCCGTCATGCTTTCAAGCACCATACTATTGGAATGAAGTCCATTTTGCCTACGTTGTCACGGATAGCGCGGCGACGTCGGTTTGTATTCGGGACGTAAACAGCAAGAGCCTTTCCTGGATGGATCCCTCTGTGGTGTACTCAAGCAATACTTCGAAGCGATATCCTGTAGGCGCCGTGGGAACAGATTCGTTATTGTCTGTTTTCTGGCAAGAAGAAGTCGATGGGAAGTCATTGATTCAGGTTAGCCTTCGGCAAAACGGAGTTTGGACTTCTCCGAAACCTGTATTGCAGTCCGAATTGTCTCAATCCGAGCCCACAGTCGCACAAGGGTCGTACTCTTTCAGTCCTTTGAGCCTGGGCTGGATTGAAAACGATTCGGTCGTGTACGCTCTTTGGTCTCCGGATAGTGTTTATGCAATCAGAAGATGGAAAAACATCCCGACTTCGCATGTAGCCAACCCAATCCTTTCGCTGGACATTGGCGCTCCGTTCCTTGCCTGGGAAGAGAGCGCCGATTCGTCGAAGGTGATCCAGTACGTCTTTCTTAATGACACCTCATCGATCCACACGTTGGCCTACGGGGATATCAACTGGAATGCGAGGAGGATCAGAGGATGGGCGGCACTAGCCTGGAGCGTTCCTTCGTTTCAAGCTGTGAATATTTGGGCTGCTACATTTACGCCGTGGTTCACACCTGGAAATCAGGTCTCCGTTAGCCCACTTACGAATGAGAGTAGTGGGGAATGTATGGCAGGAGGGGGAACGTTTTTCCCCGTTGTGACGGGGGCACCAAGGCTGGATAAGTCAACCGACTTTACGATGTACCACTTCTTTTCATGGAGATGGAGATTTGTCGACAGCACAGCGATTGTGATATTCTATCCTCCCCTTTATCCACCGACTCGAAAGGAACTCTGGTCGAAAGACAGTCTTGGTTTGCCGATCGTCTCGCCTTCTCTATTCAAGAACGACTCAATGTTTTGCTGGACTGTCTGGGTGCAAGCGAGCGCAGACCATTGGCGATTAAAGGCCACGCTTACCGGCTTTCCCTACCACGGAGGGGGCGTTCAACCCTCCAATCCGCCGGAGACGTTCCGACTTTCACAGAACTATCCGAACCCGTTCAATCCTCTAACGACGATTCGATTCGGCATTTCGGAACGAAGCAACGTACGCTTGAGAATCTTCAATTTGCTCGGTCAACCAGTAGCAGAGCTTGCGAATGAAGAGATGAACGCGGGATATTTCGAACGGACGTGGAATGCGAAGGCGGCTTCGGGAATGTACTTCTACAGTATCGAGGCTGTCCCAGTGACCAATCCGACCAAGAGACTTGTGGATGTGAAGAAGATGATACTTCTGAAGTGATCGTATACAATCCGCCAAAGTGAACAAGCCTCGGCCATCACAGCCGGGGCTTTTGGGGATTAGTATAGGGCACCACTACAGGGGCTGGTCACTTCTACTTGCCTTGCCTGTTCGGCTTTTTCTGTCCTACTGGGCCCGCATAGCTGACATAGAATGTGAGTCTATCATCTTTGACAGCAAACTGATTTAGGGAAATGCCGGTTGGTCTGTTATCAATAGAGTTTGAACTTGGATCAGTGGTTCCGTCTAATCTCGAATGGCCCTCGTAGAAAAAATGGGATGGATCTCCCGGATTCCCTTTGAACGCGGGGCCATAATTTTGTACCTCCAAACCCAGATCCCTTCGCACGTCATCCCGTGGTCCGAACTGGATTCCACCACGGTCTGAAAAATGCCAGACTAACGCTCCACCTTCAAAACTGGTGTGGGGGCCGCCCACATATCGATTGAAGCCCTCGCGCTTTCGGTACTCGACAATGAGATATTCCCCTCCTTCGTTGTGCGAGGGATTGGCGATATTAGAATTCAAAACTATCAGCGCGATTTTTTTGTTTCTGCTATCGATCGGAGGAAGGCTCACAAACTGGCTCGAACTGACTTTGACGATGTCACCCTCTGTGATCCAGCCAAGTTCGATTTTCAGCTCGGGATTGATGTGGGGCGGGCAGAAATAGTTTCTGCGAAGTCCCAGTCCACCCCAATGCATGAGATCATAAGGTCCGACTACCTGGTGGGGAATACCGAGTGTATGTCCGAATTCGTGGGCAAACTCTCCAATAGGGTTGAAGATCACTGAAGGCGTCGTGTTCCGGAAGTACTGCATCTTCTCAGGAACAATGAAGCATTGACCTCCCAAATCCGCCCAACCGCCAACCTGTCCCCCGGCGGTGATGATGGCAATTTTCCGATCGATGCCGTTGTATGAATGGAGGTCAAACTCAATATGTTCAGGATCCGTCGATGCCGTGTGGTAGTGCAAGGAATCAATGGCGTTCAAGGCATCGGACACTGGATTTCTCCCCGGGTCGGAAGGACGGATTTTGTAGGCACTTTTTGGATACGCCAATTTGATCCAACGGATGTATCGCTTACCGCTCGTATCAACAATGATGTTGTTCGCTATGCCTATGTGGTACTTATCAAGCGTTCCCTCGTGAGTCCGGTACGGCTCAAGGACAAGATTGCCATAACTCACTTCCGACCAGTAATCCCGTACACTGCCGAACACCTCAAGATTATATTGCTCCTGCCTGAGATCGTCTGCTTTCGGCGGGATGTAGTTTTGGTGTGACGAGTAGTCTGGGTGGTGCGCCCCTCTGTACTCATTTGTCGAAAACATCGGATCCCAGTAGTCTTCGTAAACATACTTACGAATATTCTTTCGATAACCCAGATTATGCAGTTGCGGATTGACTGGCACCCATCCCATGGACCCGACAGCATCGATATTTTGAAGAGTCAAGGTATCGGAGTCTCCGGTCGGTAGGGATCCGTCGGGCAATCTCCCGTCCGCAAAATCGACCAGGATAGCAACGAGTTGCACCGTCCTTAATGTTTTCAAATTCTGATCAACAGGTAACAGGCTCAACGGTATGGATGGACCTGCCGGCCAAAGACCAAGCAAGGTGAGTGCGATAATTGTCGGAGGCGTAGAATGCTTAAGCATCTGATCGTATGAGTATCAATTGCACAACAAGGCATGCAAAGTGCGAATCCTGTCTGCCAATGCTCAACATAAATCTAACATGTTGTGCGATAAGATGGAACTCGAATCTATCGGATTGCGGGTATCGAACAACTTGTCAAATAGATTTCGTTGTGTCTTCGAGCGTGGTTGTAGCAATACAGAGACTGGACCTGCGTAAGCGCAAGGAACCCCTGTGCAATTGGCTGGGGTTTTGCGTTCCTACGGAGGATAGCGAAACGAGCACATCCCAGGGCTCCACAAGAATCTTCACTTCAAACCTCGCGTATCGTTGTTTTTTAGATTCCCATTTCTGAGATTCACACAACCTCGGTCTCTTGCTTCTCGTCCCATCGTTGAATAATATTGTACTGCACTTTTTGTTCCCCAGTACTTTGGCAACGCTATGCCATCCGGCTTTCCGCCTATCCTACCGATCAACTCATCTGGAATATTTACAAGCATAACCCGACGCCCCGCGGTCATTTTTGTAATCCACGATCCTTCGACGACAGAACGCTCCAAACCTGTGTCAAGCCTCGGAATGTCGGTTGAGGCCTCGGTATCAATCGAGCAAGAATATGGAAATCGCCCCTAAGACAACTTCGTCCAACAGTCAAGTCTCGATGTTGCACCAAACGCACGAGTTTTATAAATGGCTGGTGTTGGGAAACGTCATGATCGGAACATTCATGGCAGTCCTCGATGCATCGATCGTCAACGTCGCTCTCCCCACGCTCATGGCATCGTTTGGTGTCACGGTCGACAAGATCGAATGGGTCTTGACCGCGTACATGCTCGTTCTTGCGGTGATGCTCCCAACCTCAGGATGGATGGCCGATCATTTTGGATACAGGCGCACATACCTTCTCGCGCTCGGACTGTTCACGATAGGATCGTTCCTATGCGGAATGGCATGGAACGAAAGCGCTCTCGTTGTGTTTCGTGTCATTCAAGGCGCCGGCGCCGGTTTTCTGATGCCGGTTGGGATGGCAATTGTGATGCGCGAGTTTCCTCCCGAGAGGCGCGGAATCGCGCTCGGGTTCTGGTCGATTGCCGCCGCCACGTCAGTCTCGTTCGGGCCACTGATCGGCGGATTTCTCATCGACAATTTCTCGTGGCATACGATTTTCTACGTGAACGTGCCGGTAGGACTTGTTGGCTTCGCTGCAACCGCTGTCATCCAGCGAGAATACAAGACCGAGCACACGCGCAGTTTTGATTTCATTGGATTCGTATCTATGGCAGTGTTCCTGACATTTCTGTTGATCGCGTTGGCAGATGGCAATGCGTCCTGGAATACCGGAGGATGGACTTCCACGTTCATTGTCACGTGCTTTGTTCTCGCGGGGATCGGTCTGATCGTATTCTTACTCACGGAGTATAACGTTGAGCATCCGTTGATCGAACTGAGGCTCCTGAAAGACTTCAATTTCGGTATGACGAACATCGTTCTCTTCATCTTCGGGCTCGGAATGTTCGGAAGCACATTTCTCATGCCGTTGTACCTTCAAAATTCGTTGAATTATACCCCCTTTCAGGCAGGGCTTGTCTTTTTACCTGTGGGCATACTTCAGGCAATAACGGCTCCGATTTCCGGCTATCTTTCCGACAAGGTCGATGCGAGAATTCCGGCAGGGGTCGGGATCGTCCTTCTCGGCGCCAGCATGTATCTGAATTATTTTCTCTCCCTCTTCTCCATGCACTCACAAATCATGCTTCCACTATATCTCAGAGGATTCGCCATGGGGATGATGTTCACTCCGCTGAGCACGTTGGCACTGACCAACGTCTCAAAGCATAAAATGGCGCAGGCCTCTGGCCTCTTCAATGTAATACGACAGGTTGGCGGAAGTTTCGGAGTTGCTCTGTTTGGAACGCTGCTCACGCGCAGAGTTATTTTTCACAGCACGACATACGGGATTGCTGTGAACCAATATTCTCCTGCGTTTAAAAAGGCGCTGTATAATCTTGAGTATTTCTCGCAGCACGCCGCCGGGGGTTCGATGTACGAATGTACTGTTCGCGCAAAGGCTTTAATTCTCAACCACGTGATGCAGCAGTCGTTCGTATCTGCTGTCGACGACGATTTTCTCGTTGCAGGTGCCATTACGATCGCCTGCATCGTACCGATATTGTTTCTCCGCCGGAGAAGATTGCTGCAGAACAACGGCAGGACAATGGCGTCGACATAATGATCAACTGCATTTCCGCCCGTGAAGGGATCCAACTTCGCCATTTCGACAACATCCTGATACACCAAGCCTCGGCCAGTAGTCGGGGGGTTTTTGTTTCCTGCA
>JADGQA010000228.1 GCA_017882185.1 Bacteroidota bacterium | reverse complement strand
ATCTCTACACGATCCCGGACAAACTCGAGCAATCGTACGACCGCAAAACTGCGGTTGCAGGAGGTATCCTCACGTTTTTCCTGGTTTCTCCTGCGGCGTACGTCCTGATGCTCGGCATCCTCGTCCAGCTTGTTTTCGGATTCAGTCTCACAACAAGCATTCTCCTGACAACTCTCCTGACCGTCTGTTATCTCTATGCAGGAGGATTCCGGTCGGATGTGTGGGTGAATGCGTTCGAATTTGTGATGATGTTCCTCGGGTTTGCGCTCGTTGTTGTATTTGCGTACGCGAGATTCGGAGGTTTGGATTTCATTCGCGCGAACGTTCCTCCGCTGCATCTTTCGTGGAATGGTGGCAACAGCTGGCAATTCATACTCGTCTGGTTCTTCATAGCGCTCTGGACTCTCGTCGATCCGGCTTTCCATCAGCGCTGTTATGCCGCGAAAAACTCGGCCACTGCCCAGCGCGGCATCCTGATCTCCATTCTCTTCTGGTTCGTGTTCGATTTTATGACAAGCACGGCGGGTCTGTACGCAAGGGCTGTGCTGCCACCGCTCGAGAAACCGATGTATTCCTATCCAATGCTTGCCGAAGTGGCGCTCCCTTCCATTGCCAAAGGATTGTTCTATATCGGCATGCTGGCGACGATCATGTCGACGCTCAGCAGTCTGACGCTGATTTCGGCGATCACGATAGGCAAGGACATCGTGGGGAGGATTGCGAAGGCAGACCATGAGTCGCCGATTGTGCAGCGATGGACAAAAATCGGTTTGATCATCACGGCGGTGACAGCGATCGTGATGGCGCTCGTAATACCATCGGTCGTTGTTCTCTGGTATATAATCGGGACGTGCATTATTCCGGGGTTGTTGGTTCCAGTGATGGCGAGTTATTTCGATCGATTCCGGATTTCAGCCAACTACGCATTTGCCGCGATGATTGCAGGATGGGGACTATCGACGGCAAGTCTTGTTCACGGACATCTTGCCGCGATCGGTGGTGTGCCGACATATTGGTTTGGCATCGAGCCGATGTATCCCGGATTGGTCGCTTCGATTGTGATTTGGGTTGTCGGCAGATGGAATTTCAGAAAGTGATGAGAGTAGTGAGTACATTGAGCGGTAACGAACAACTAGTGAACATGGACAGCATGACGCATCCAAACCTTTCACCCTGGATTCTGGAATCGTTGCGATGTCCTTCGTGCAGCGGAGCGCTGGATCGTTTTGACGACTCGTTTCGGTGCCATAACAACGAGTGCAGGGCGTCCCATCCTGTCGTCAACGGTATTCCCGTACTCATCGATAAGAAAGCAAGCATCTTTTCGATCGATGATATCCTTCAGGATCGCAAAACATTCTTTCCCAGAGCATCAACGGGCGGATTGCGCTCTAGGCTCAGTAAGCTTATACCGACGTTGAGTTTGAATGTGCGGGCGGAGAAGAACTATGAGAGTTTTGCGGAGACTCTTTTCGCCAAATGCCCCGCTCCGCGGGTTCTTGTCCTGGGAGGAAGTATCCAAGGCGAAGGTATCCGCGTTCTGCTCAGGCATGCGACGATCGAACTTGTAGAAACCGATGTTGTACTAGGTCCTCGCACGATGCTCATCTGCGATGCCCACAACATTCCGTTCGCCGGCGCCACGTTCGATGGTGTCGTTGTTCAGGCCGTTCTTGAACACGTCGTCGATCCATACCGATGCGTGCAGGAGATACACCGTGTGCTGCAATCGAACGGTCTGGTCTATGCCGAGACACCGTTCATGCAGCAGGTGCACGGAGGAAAGTACGACTTCACACGGTTTACCCACGTTGGTCACCGACGGCTCTTCCGAGACTTCGACGAACTCGAAAGCGGGGCGGTCTGCGGACCGGGCATGGCGCTGGCGTGGGCATATGAGTATTTTCTCTTAAGTTGGTTTCGGAATCCGCTCGCCAGGAAATTCGTGCGACTGTTCGCACGTGTCACCGCTTTCTATTTGAAGTATTTCGATTACTTCCTCATCGACCGACCTGGAGCGATCGATGCCGCTTCGGCATATTACTTCATGGGGAGAAAGAGTCCGCGACCGATCGAGGATAGGAAACTGATCAACACATACAAAGGTCTGCCTTAGTCGCAAGCATTGCACTCAGCGCTGCTGACAGCGTTCTGCTCACTGTCGACCATCAGAATCTTTCATTCCCACCCAGATTCACTTTCTCCTCTCCCATTTTCTCATTCCTGCAATTCCCGCTTATCGTTACCTGCTACAAGCTGCTTGCCTATCACTTGCTGCTCCTTTGACAAATCTTTGGAATTTCGGTACCATTGCATCGATGGAATTTACCGATCCCGGGTGACGGTACACGGAGCCGGAGGCCTGAGAATGTTGCACGCGAAGTGTGCACCAAATCAGAGACAAGATTCTACCCGCATGGCCCGTCTAAGTAAATCTGTGGCCTAGCGGCCAGTCACTTCTTTTGGCACCAAAAGAAGTGACCAAGAAAAAGTGTCGAAATCAAAACTCACTCTGGAGGTGTAATTCGATTGGGAGTGAACAAATATAGGTCGACGAGCTCGAAGCCGAGGTGATGTGAATTGGATTCACCTTGACACACAACCGCACACCGTCAGTGATTTCGGCGGCCGGCCCACAAAGGCAACAGCGAGAACAAAAGGTTTTGGGCTGCTGTGTTGGCGGCTATCGTGGAGAGTCGAAATTGTCCAGGTTTGCGTGTTGGATGACCTGTCGTGCGACTTTAATTTCACACGCTTTGTTTTGGACATTACGAGTTGTGTGAAATTTCGGGCAAGTGGGCAGAGGCTGAACCGCGTGTTACAATTTCGACCAGATTTCTTGGTTACTTCTTTCTCGGAAAGAAGTAACACCATCCACGGTTAGTGGAACCAGAGGCGTATGAATGTCATTGCGCCCGGACGCAATTCTAATTAGAGACAGGATGACTCGTCTATGAATCTGGGGATCATCATGATTACTGTTTCCGTCCTTTGGATAGGATCGGAAATTATCCTGGCCCGAACGAAACGTTCTCAAACGACGGATGTGCGACTCGACAAATCTTCACTCCGTATCCTATGGGTCACCATTGCTGTCGGCGTTAATGTCGGTATCCTTCTCAGCTTTCTGCGCATTGGATACTTTGGCAATGGATCTCCAATCTATCCAATTGCCGGTCTCATTCTTATTGTCTGTGGCTTGCTCGTTCGTTGGCTTGCCATCGTTTCTCTGAAGCATCAATTCACCGTAGATGTTTCGATCACAAAAGATCATCGCATCATCAGGAAGGGAATTTATCGCTTTGTGCGCCATCCGGCATACGCAGGCAGTCTGCTTTCATTCTTTGGGCTTGCGCTCTTCTTTGCAAACTATCTCACGATGCTCGTCATGTTCGTCCCGATCTGTTCAGCGTTCCTCTACCGGATCCACGTTGAAGAGAGAGTCCTTCTTGACAATTTCGGTGACGAGTATGTCAATTACTGCGCGTCGACCAAACGACTGATCCCTGGAATCTTTTGAATACGTGGCACTTCAGACAGCACCGAAGAACAATGACGTTGCCGTTAACTAACGGCAATGGAATTGGGGATCATTTCCAGTTTGCAGCCATCGCGTTGAGTCGAAATGGTTGCCGGGCCGGAGGCGTTTGAAAGATGCACGCAAAGCGTGCACCTGTTTAGAGAAAGGGAACATCTCAAGTGTGCAATTAAATAGAAGCGAACTGACGTTCGCTTCAGCTATACGCCTTCGGCTTCGAAAGAAAGTGGTCGAAGAGTTCCCTGACCGCGATCATGGAGGTTCTATTGTTTGGATCCCGCAAGAATCGGAACGCATTACTTTGTAGTAACATGAGTTATGCGTCACGGGCGGCCCTAAGCGGATCGACTCTCTAACTATCAGAATGGAGATTACCATGGTAGCTCAACCATCTGCACCACACTCTCCGGTCAAAGTAATTCGGATTGTCGCCCGGGCGCTCAGTGCGTTGATAATACTGTTCTTTGGCTTTGTCTTCGTGGGCGAACTCGCAAGTCGAATTGGGCTGACTCCTGCCCCTTCAGGAGGTTTACCTCCACTTTCGACAGTGGATGCTATTCAATTCTACTCAATGGCCGTAATGTTCATTGGCCTTGGCCTTGCCTGGAAATGGGAACTGGCGGGCAGTTTGATTACCCTTCTGCCAGCAATTATGGACGGAATCCTCAACCCAAGGGCATTGATGGTTGTCCTGTTGATTGCTGCTCCGGCCATCCTTTTTCTGGTTTGCTGGTGGCGGAGTCCATCACCCAAAGTAGCAGAAAATAGTGTGGCTAAGACTGATTCGACAACATCGCCGCCCACGAACGCATAACAAAGCCCTTTACAGATCACCTTGGACAAAGTCAACTGCTGTCATAAGCTCACCAAGAAGGAGGAATAAGCAATGAAAATCAGTGTCGACCTCATTATTGGCATACTGATAACGGGACTTTCTGTGTATTACTGGTTTGATATCAGTGATTCCACCTTGTCCAGCATGCCAATGTTCTTTCGTTTTACCTACAGACTTTTCCCGTATTTCGATTTCGTAATAACAGGTGCAGGGTTATGGGTATTGTACCTTGGTATAAAGAAGCTTAGAGAATAAGACAGAAGAATTCGAGCTGCTTCCGATTGGAGATACGTTGCCGTTGCCCACTGCACATAACAAGCAGCCAAAACGGCCCGCCAGGAGGGCTATTTCTTTGTTCTTCCCATTCTTGCGATTCAGATTGCCTGCCGCTTTTCCCTTTTTCGTCTCACTCTTCACCGTTCACTTTTTTTTGAAGACTACAAGATCTTATGGGGCGGATGATTTAGGAAATCCCTATATTCCTGCCGACGTAATATCAACAATCGTCATCTGAGTCCTGGGGAGCCGGGGGCGTACGAATGTCATGGCGCTGAAAGCGCCATCGAGTTTGGAAAATTGCAGCACCTCCGGAATCGCGATTCATGTCGAAAGCCGACCGCGATGATGGAGGTTTTTTGTTGGACTTAGGTGGCGGAATAACGCACAACATCGCTTTGATCTCACTTAGAGAGTCTTTTATGATTCAAAAGCGGATCTGCATCATTCCATTTCTTGTTACAATTCTGCTCATTTTCATGCCTGGCATTGCTTCTGCGCAGGGTCACAGCATATTCGATAGGGAGATTCCGGAAGGAAAAGACGTCAAGGTGTGCCTTGCGCTTGCAAAAAGACTTAATGCCGTTGGTCACCCAACGGCTACACAAATTGCGGAGATCTTTCTTGCCGAGAAAACAATTGGGCGATGCGTTTGGAGGCTTTCCCCAAAGGTCACCGACCCCGAATTGGTCCAAGGACTCAAGATGTTTGCTTACTGCGGCGACAGCAGCCTTAAAGCCGAATGCGTTCTCTACATTCAAACGTATCGAGCTCGTTTTAGAGTTGTCGACGATGCCTGGAAAGGTGAGGACAACTTCTGGGAACCAAACCGTTTTTGGATAGAGGAAGCTAAGAAGTCCTTTCCAGGCTCACAAGAGGCGTTGGAAATTGAGTTTGACCTCGACTTCAAGGAATTCATACGCCAATTCAACATAGACGAGGAGGCGAAAGACAAAACGTGTCAAGAATACTACGACGAAGATCTAAAAGACAATCTTGATGCCCATGAGGTATATTCGAAAGAAGAAATCGCTCGTTGGCCCGAAGAGTG
>JADGQA010000227.1 GCA_017882185.1 Bacteroidota bacterium | reverse complement strand
CAAATTTCAGATTCAGCAGATTCGCAGGAATGGGAATTACCTTACCGTTCCAATCTCTTCCGCACGATCCACCAAAGACTGGCGACAGTTGTCGCAGTTCCGGTCTCTGCGGGACTCAGTGAGAGCCCTTCCTTTGCAAATTCTGTGTTCAACCTGGGAGCCAATGCTTGCTTCCCAAGAATATCGAATCCCAGGTCAGCGGAGAGATCACTCTTCGGAAGGACGTCATCATAGGCGCGTTGCTTCACGACTGCAATGACTTTTCTTACTCTGTGGAAAACTGCCACTTGATTGGACGGATATGTCCCCTCCGGAAAATATTTATCGGAGTGATTTTCGACCGCTTTCCGGGAACGCGCACCGAACTCCGGCAAACCTTTGTGTCCCTTCCCTGCTTTCATTGAAATTCTGACTTCCTCATTTTGAGTTTCTGCAAATTCGAAAGAATGAGAATCAATCACATTTCTTTGCTTGACTCTTGTCGGAAAAACACGGAACATTTCACTGAGTTAGGTTTTAATCCTCCGTTCCCATTGATGGCGGAGGCCGGCGAAGTAAAATTGCATTACCCTGACAAGACTTCGCCTTCAGGCCCGGATGCCCTCCCCTACATCTGGGCCTTTTTACTTTACATAGTCCTTGTCATTGCGAGCCCCGCTCTTGCTGTTTGGGGCGAAGTTCCGCTCTTCGAATCCCGCTTATGAGTTCTCATCCGTCTTAGAGGCGGAATCCCAGACAGCAGGACAATCTGATTTACAATCCCCCGCTTGAAGAGCAGATTGTTCCGCTTCCCAGAATCCCGCTCACGAGCTAACGCGCCCCTTGCTGGCGGAATCCAGAAAGCGGGACTTCGGCATCCTTTCGAAAGTAATCGCAAATATGGAAGTTGAAACGTGCGATGCACGTTGACATCTTTATGCCTCCGGCTGGCCACAATGACTATTCCTTTTTGCGCGTCATTGCGAGCCCCGATCTTGCTGTTTGGGGCGAAGCTCCGGAACCGGCGACGCAAGAATCTCCTTCAATCCCTCTTTTGTGATATCGAGCTTGACGAGGTATCCGTCCGCTCCTTTCTCCAGTGCGGTTCGTTTGTGCCAGGTGGTGTCTTTTAATGTTACGATGTAGATCCTGCTCTTCGGCGCGGCCTGTTTCAACGGTACAATTGCTTCCAGGCCATTCATTCCGGGCATTTCAAAATCCATCAAGATGACGTCGGGGGAACTGGTTTTGTTGTCGAGAGCCGCGAGCGCGCGTTCAGCGGAATCGAAGCATTTCGTGCACTGGAATCCCGCGATACCCTCGATGTATCTTGAGAACGCAACGGAAAAGTCCCTGCTGTCATCTATGACCCAGACGGATAATTCAGGCTTCAGTCTACTAATCATATTTTTTCGTCTTGATGATACAAAGGATCCTACCATAGCATCCCCCATTGTGTAGATCACCCAAAAAATCTGCTTCCCGCAAATAAGCTTCTGCTTTTTCCTTCAATCTTTAGCGTCCAGCACCTCCCGGACTTTCGCAAGCATTGTTATCACTTCGTATGGTTTGGGAAGAAACGCTTTTGCGCCCGATTCGACGACATACGAATGAGCTCCCATCTCATAAGACCTTCTCAAGTCCGGCTCATCACGGGAGGAGTTTGACACAACACCGGGAGCGCTTTCAGGGTAGGATCACTTCGAATAGCTTGAAGCACTTCAATCAGGCGAACACCCATGGAATGTGCGGGATGAGAATTTCTTGGTGTCAAAGCCAGTGTTTTGCGTAAGGGCAGAATAGGTCAAAAGTAATTTCAAACAAATGAACAATGAAATCCTGAATGACCCAATAACTTCTCCTTTCTTGTTTGAGAAGCTAACGGGGTGACCTGCTACTACCTGGTAGATTTTGTAATCGTGAAAGTGTATCCGTATTTCCATCCCTCGCCACCAGTACCAACCTGATAGCCGCAGGCCGACATCGTTTTCTCCCAAGCTCTCGCGTCTTCCTCACGATGGAACTCATGGTCATTCCAATCGATAGGCTTTCCGTGTGCTTCTTTTCCGGTTCTAGGATCATCAGTTAGTCCAGCGTATTTCACTATTGCTCCTAGATTTTTTTAGCGCAGAGAATTGCTTACAAGATCGCCCGATGCGTGAACCCCACCTAACCACACAACTCTAAAGACTCCTCATTCTCCACGAACGTCAATCGTGTGATTCCTCCCAAAGGGGGGGCTCACGCTCGGTTATGAGGCTAAGTCATTGATTCCGAATGGCTTTCGGACAAAATCCAACGGTTTGCAAACAATCACAATAACGAAAATCGTGATTTATGGGTCACGAAAACCGGCATCCATTTCATCGTTCGAGTTAAACAATCACACGGAAGCGAGATGAAATCTGTTTCTTCTAAAAAGTAGCTCCTCTTCCCTGAGACCGATACACCCCCACATCGTTCGGATTTTCTAATAATTGATTCGCGCAGTCATTCATCACTCTTCACAATGTTCAATGATATTGTCTTGACTCCACGTTTCGCCGGAATACCTCACCAACTGCGCCTCATGCGAACGTACACTTTCACAGTCGCGTTGTTCCCCCCATCTCTTTTCACAATTCTGAGTAACGATTTTAGTGATAGAAGAATCACTCAATTCGTGATAGACATTCTTCGGTATCGTTAGAACATTGCTTATGTTTGAGGGGTGAGACAAGATCTTTTCTCCCCGATCCCGCCTTTAGAAATCACATGATGCCGTGCCTAGGGTGAATGTTGAGAAGTGATGAAACCCAATTCAGGGGATTGTCGTGCGCGACAGTCTTCTTTGATCCGTTGTGGTCCGCGCGGGCCGCCTCACACCAGCCAAGCTGACGATCCACAACTAATTCATCACTTATTCTCAATTGCACAAGGAGAACTACCATGTTATCGAATCGCAAAATATTCTTCGCACTAATTTCAGTTCTTTGCACAATCGTAATTTGTGCCACAGTATTTTACGTTTCAAGCCAACAATCACAAGCAGCGAAAATCATGTTCACTGGCAAGGAGAACCACCAAATTCCCTATGCGGCCGGGAAAGACATGATTGAGAGATTTCTCAATACTCGAGTTCAGAATGACCTCATCGCTGGCTATATGGGAAGGAACATATTCGAGAAGATACTTGCACAAGAGAAATGCGTTGGCATTCGCATTTATAGAGCAACGCTGGGAGATGGCGCGTCAACATTCGTAATCATCGGTGTCAACGGCGATGGAAAAGATATGGCGAGTGGCGTCGTGGGGGAAGACATAGTTCCATGTCCGCCATTCTGTAATTCCACTTTGGATTTCACTTCCGGGACAGTGGCATCCATCGAGTCTCAACAACAAAGCGAAACACCGAAGCAGTGAAGCTAGGTCTTCAGGGGTACCTCTCCGGTACCCCTGAAGATCAGTATGCCTTTTGACAGCTCTTTCAATTATATTGATACTGCAAATGCGTATTCTCTCTATCTAAAGGTCAAAGATGCAGATTCCTGGGTTGGCGTACGCATCTGGTATTTCAGTGTTCTTGCCCGTCGCAGTCGGAGCTACCAGAATCAGATTGTTGGACAGAGCAATGAAAACCTTTCTTTTGCTGCAGACAATCTACGCAATTGTGATTGCCCTCCAATTCTATCTCGCGCTCCATCACTTGACAAATCTGTGGATTTCGCATGTATATGCCGTGATAGAGTATCCCTTTTTGATGGCAGTTTTCTCGTTATGGCAAAAGAATCGCATTGTGGAAAAAGCCATGCTTATAAGCATCGCTTTTTTTGTCGCGTTTTGGGTTGTGGCAAGCATCTACTTGGAACCGTTTACGGCTCCGGCAACCTACACCTACCCAGTCTCAAGGATGATTTATTGCGCCGTCGGACTGTACACACTGAGAAAGATCAGCTTGGAATCGACATCCCCAATTCTGAAGGACCCAAGATTTTGGATTATCAGCTCGCTACTAATTTCCTCCACGGGAGACCTTATGTTCTATGCTCTGAGGGATGTCATCTCCGGCCTCTCGCAACAAGAACTCTTGACTGCATTTGGGATCCATTGGATTCTCATCATCGTAACTAATCTTTTTTATTCTGAAGGTTATATTTGCACATCTCCCAAGAATTCTGGTGGGCTTTCGGCATTGGCTCAATAACGCTCCTCCTGCTTGGCATCGGGTACATTTGGAACATCGTTGCCAATCAGAAGCAATCCATTGCCTCTCATGAACGCCAGTTGAAGCAACTGCAGGAACGCGAGGAGAAACTGAGAGCTTCTCAGCAACAGCTGAGGAATCTTGCTGCACGTCTGCAATCGGTCAGGGAGGAAGAGCGCCTAAACATCGCCCGAGAAGTGCACGACGACCTTGGCCAGGTTCTCACAGTCGTAAAGATTCATCTAAGAGACTTGTCCGACAACCTGAAGTCGAAGAACCGGATTGGGGTATCCGAAATGTTGAGTAGCCTGAAGTCATTGACCAAATTGGTCGACGGTTCCATAAACCTGGTGAAAGAGATTTCATCCGAGCTACGGCCGATCGTTCTCGACAATCTCGGATTGAAGGAAGCGTTTGAGTGGGAATCCCACAAATTACAAGAGAGAGGTAAAATTGCTTGTTCTATCGATTTCTACTCTGAGGGGATTTCATTCAGCAAAGAACAACAAATCGGCATTTTTCGGATATATCAGGAAACTCTCACCAATGTGCTACGTCATTCTTGCGCCACCAAAACACAAACGACGGTCCGGATGGATGAAAAGGGATTCAGGATGGACGTCCTTGACAATGGAACAGGGATTCCCGAGACCGCTATCAACGATCCAAAATCATTGGGAATACTTGGGATGAAAGAACGCGCACTCCTGCTTAATGGTGAGCTCACAATTTCCTGCACGAACGGCAGCGGGACCCTTGTTTCACTGACGATTCCTGGAACTCAGCCTGAAGTCAAACAGGGATTTAATCCAGAGTACGGAGGAGAGTATCGTGATTAAGGTCTACATTATTGACGACCATGAACTTATGAGAGAAGGATTGAAGACGGTGTTGCGGAAACACTCGGATCTGCAAATCATCGGTGATTCCGAAAACTCTCACAAGTTCTTTTCTGAGATTCCTAAATCAACTATTGACGTGGTGGTCCTCGACATAACACTCAAAGGAGAGGATGGTTTAGATGTCTTGAGGACAATCAAACAGCAGTATCCAAAGGTTCGTGTGCTTATGCTGAGCATGCATCCTGAAGAGAGGTTTGCAGTAAGAGCGATTCGATCAGGCGCGTCGGGCTACGTTGACAAACAAGGTGCTTCCGACGAATTGGTGGATGCAATTCGCAAAGTTGCGAGGGGAGAAAAGTATATCACGCCAAGTCTTGCTCAACGACTCGCCACGGAAGTTACCTTCGATTCGTCCAAGCCTCCGCATGAAACTTTGACGGATAGAGAATTCCAAATTATGAGATTGTTTGCCCAGGGCAAGACATCAAGCGAAATTGCGAAAGAACTTTCGATTAGCACCAATACCGTAACCACTCATCGGTCAAAGATTCTTGAGAAGATGAGGGTGAGAACGACCGCGGAATTGGTACACTACGCTCTGGAACATCATCTCGTCGATTAGCAATTCCAAACTTCACCTGATATTTCTTCCCCTCTCCTTTCCCATTTTTAGAAACATCGCTCGTAACATTTTTCG
>JADGQA010000226.1 GCA_017882185.1 Bacteroidota bacterium | reverse complement strand
ACGAAATGGATTTTTTTGATTGAAGAAAACATCCTTGATCCTAACTATGAGTGCGTCTTTTCATGCCAAATTGTCTTCGTTTTCCCCTCGGTACTTGTGCGGCGATCCTTTCCATTTCGGCAACAAGCTCACGATCACGTTCGTAACGGCCAACCCGAATGCGATATGACCATCGCCTTCCACGAACTTTGAATATGACAAGCTGAAACCTTCCCGCCGTCTGAACGGATTGTTCACGACCAATATGCATCCATTCTATTTCCGTAAGCGGAATTTCGCGCTCATGTGATCGGGAGTGAAAAACAATCTTGTCATCGTAGAGAATGAGTTTTCGATTTCGATAGATGTTCAAGAACAGCGTCACAAGCGAGATCAAGAAGAAAATGATGAAGATGAACACGATCGGGTCGTTGAACACGAAGCTGAACTGGTTTTCTATGAAGCTTCCACGGATCCCCGCATAGAGCACGAGCACAGAAAGATAGATCAGTGTCTGCTGATAGTAGAAGTCCAACTTGTATTTGAATTCTATTTTCATCGATTTACGACTTGACAAAGCTCAATATTTTCTCCGCAATGGCTCTCCCGGCATTTGGTCTTCCCAAGGCCTTGCTCGCCTTCGACATCACTTCCATTCTTTCTCGATCTTTGAGTATTTCAAGAATCGTTTTTCCCAAGGAAGTGTTCACATCTTTGTCCGGAACGATGACAGCCGCCCCCGTTTCGGCGATCGTCCTCGCATTGATGGTCTGGTGATCAGCTGCGGCGAACGGGTACGGAACCAGCACTGCAGGTTTACCAACACGGGTCAACTCTGCAATGGTGGTAGCGCCGGCTCGACTCACCACGACGTCGGCCGCTGCATAGGCGTAGTCCATGCGTTCGATGAACGCGCCGATCCATCCAACATTCCTGCCTTTAGTTTTATCTTTGATGTCTGAATAGTCACTTTCTCCCATCTGCCAGATGACCTGGATTCCGGATCCAGTGAAGTCATTGACGATCTGTGTCATCGCACGATTAACCGAACTTGCCCCCAGACTTCCACCGAATACAAGAACCGTCTGCTTTCTTTCATCGAGTCCAAAAAACCGGATTGCTGTTTCTCTTGGGACGTTATCAAGGGATTCGCGAGTCGGCGTCCCGACGAGTTCAACATTGTCGGTGCGTTTGAGCCATCGATTCGTGGCTTCAAAGGCTGTGAATACTTTCGTTGCACGACCTGAGAGCAGCCTTGTCGTGATTCCAGGGTAGCTGTTCGACTCGTGCACGATTGTCGGAATTCCCAGGAGCGACGATACAAAGAGCACCGGGCCGCATACATATCCGCCGGTTCCTACAACTACATCGGGCAGAAATCGTTTTATGAGAAAGAACGACTGTACCAGTGAAACCACGATCTTAACGGGGAAGAGCAGGTTCTGAAGTCTCAGACTTCGATGGAACCCACTGATCCATATGGTCGCAAAGCCAAACCCGCGTTGTGGAACAATCCTTGCCTCAATTTTATCCTTGGTCCCGACAAAGAGCAAATTCGCCTTCGGATTCCTTTTCCTGATTTCATCTGCGATTGCCAAAGCCGGAAATAAGTGTCCACCGGTTCCGCCTCCTGCAAAAAGAATATTCGCGTCTTTGTTGGACACATCCGCCCAAATTCTGTCTAGTAAATCTTGCCTGCATGTGATCCCGCTGAATCCGGCATTACCACAGTTTCTTCAATTGGTTGCGTGCGAGGATGCATATCCGTTCTCGTCGAGATGTTGAGCAGAATACCAACAGCAAACGATGTAAACAGCAGAGACGAGCCACCATAGCTTACAAAGGGCATCGGCAATCCTGTTGTCGGCAAAATTCCGAGCGTGACTCCGGCATTGACCAGCGCATATAATGTCACCGTGCTCGTAATCGCAATTGCGAGAAGACGGGAGAATTCATCCTTTGCATTCTTTGCAATCTTGAAACCGCGCAGCATGATGAACAGAAACAGTGCGAGGAAGAATGTCGTCCCGATAAATCCGTATTCCTCTCCGACGATCGAGAAGACGAAGTCTCCGTACGACTCGGGGAGAAAGAAATCGCGCTGTTTGCTCTCACCAGGGCCGACGCCGAAGAGGCCGCCGTTACCAAACCCGATTATTCCTTGCCAGAGCTGATAATTGATTTTTCCTCCCCACTTCCCTCCCAGGAATGAGCGAATACGTTCCATTCGATACGAGGCACTCACCATGTATAAACCGACCAAAGGAAGGATCGCCAACCCTGTGCCCAGCAGATGGAGGAATTTTGCACGACTTACGAAGAGCATGACGCAACTCAACAAGATGATCATCATTCCGGCGCTGAAATTCGGCTGCGCCATCACCAACCCCACGACAACGCCAATCCAAATCAACATGGGCATGAGGCCTTTTTTGAAATCTTTGATCGCCTCGCCCTTGGTTGAAACCAAAGCACATAGATGGAAGAGCAATGCGAATTTTGCGAACTCTGAGGGCTGGACGCCAAATCCCCCGAACCGCAGCCAGCGCGTGGCCCCTTTCGTTTCGCCGCCGAGAACGAACGTCACAGCAAGAAGAATAATTGCCGCAATAAGAGCCGGCTTCGTAAACTTCTTGTACTTGAGATAGTCGACGTTCATGCCAATGAACAGTGCGAAGATGCCCAAAAGAATCTTGACAGCGTGCGAGTTCAGTAAATGACTGCTTTGACCGAACTTTTCGTATGACCACGTTGACGAGGCGCTATACACGACTCCGAGACTGAGAACCATCAGTATCAGGACCGCCGTCAGTGTTGCAAGGTCGATATGATTGCGTCGTGTGCGACTCATATTCTGTTCACAAGTTCCTTGAATACCTGACCTCTGTGTTCATAGTTATTGAACCAATCGAACGACGCGCAGGCGGGTGAAAGCAAAACCACATCCCCACTCACCGAAAGACTTTTGGCTTTCTGGATTGCTCCATCCATCGAATCTGCCCGGGTCACAGAGGTAGTCCCTTGGAATGCCTTTTCGACTTTGTCTGCAGACTCACCGATCGCAACAATGGCTTTTACGCGATTTTTCACAGGATCGGTCAGGCGACTGTAGTCATTCCCTTTGTCCCTGCCACCAAGCAAGAGGACAATGGGTTCATCGAAGGCTTGCAGTGCGTACCAGACAGAATCCACATTCGTAGCCTTTGAATCATTGTAGTAACGAACTCCATCCACTTCGCGGACAAATTCAAGACGGTGTTCCACACCTTTGAAATTCTTGAGCGTCGATCTTATTGAAGCACTGCCAATACCCAGTAACTGGCCCACCAACGTTGCGGCCATTGAGTTGTACAGATTATGCATTCCCTTGATACTGATCTCATCGCACGGAATGACTTCGGTGCGTTTGCCGTCGATAACAGTCACCAGGCGACCTTTCTCAACAAATGCGCCTTCGTCCTGCATCGATTTCAGACTGAATCCAATGGTTCGACATTTCGCGAGCGCAGCCTCTTTTCGACACCATTCATCGTCGGCGTCATAAATGAGCACCTCATCGGCTCTTTGATTCTCAAAGATCCGCGCCTTCGAGGCCGCATATTTTTCCATGGAATGTTCGTACCGGTCCATATGGTCTTCCGTAATATTCAGAATAACAGAGATCCGGGGACGGAACGTCTCAATATGGTCAAGCTGAAAACTGCTCACTTCCAGAACAGCAATATCTGTCGCAGCCAGTTCCAGAACGATGGATGAGAATGCCGTGCCAATGTTGCCCGCAACAACATGTTTCTTCTTTGCATCGCCGAGTACCCTCCCTAGTAGTGTTGTTGTTGTAGTCTTCCCATTGCTCCCCGTGATGGCAACAATGGATGCCTTACAAAACAAACTCCCAATTTCCAGTTCACTGACGACCTTGATGTTGCGTTTCTGCGCTTCGACAACAACCGGGGCATTGCTTGGCACACCCGGACTTATAACCAATAAAGAACAATCATATACTCGTTCTGTGTGATGACCAATTTCATGCGGAATATTTTCTTCCGTAAGCCGTGCAATTTCTGATTCGAGATTCTCTTTCTTGCCATTGTCGCTGACAAAGAGTGTGGCACCTTTGGAGTTGAGCAGATGCGCGACCGCGACTCCGCTTCGTGCCATTCCGATCACCGAAATCTTTTTCCCGCGAACATCGAAGGATGACATACATTTTACCGCACCTTGAATGTGACCAGGCTCAGGATCATGAGCAGTATCGCCACGATGTAAAACCTTGTCACAATTTTGGGCTCCTGCCATCCAAGAAGTTCAAAGTGATGATGGATGGGAGCCATCTTAAATACGCGTCTTCCCTCGCCGTACTTCTTTTTGGTGTACTTGAAGTACGTCCTTTGGATGATCACCGAGAGTGTTTCCATCAGGAACACCCCTCCCAGCGTGGGCAGGAGCAGTTCCTGTTTGATCATAACGCACATTGCACCGATAATACCACCCAATGCAAGCGAGCCTGTATCGCCCATGAAAACCTGCGCGGGGTATGAATTGAACCAGAGAAACCCAAGCGCAGCCCCGCTGATGGCGGCGCAATATACGGCGAGTTCTCCGGTCCCTTTTAGGAATGGGATGAGAAGATATTCACTCCATTTTGCATTGCCCGAGACATACGTAATGACCCCGAGGGTCATACAGACAATGGCAACCGTCCCGATGGCCAGTCCGTCGAGGCCGTCCGTCAAATTGACGGCATTGGAAGTGGCCGTGATAATGAAGATCACGATCGGTATGTAGAAGACGCCAAAGTCAAATCCCAAATGTTTGAAGAACGGAACGGTTGTGCTCGATTTGATATGGACGAGACCTGGGTCAATCAAATCCGGAAACCAGTAGATCATACCACCCACGACCAATCCGACGAATACTTGTCCGACTATTTTGTAGCGTCCAATCAGCCCTTTCGGTTTTTTCTTGATCACCTTGAGGTAATCGTCAAGGAATCCGACACTCCCGAGTGCCAGAGTCACAAAAAGAATGAGATCGACGTACATGTTTTTGATGTCAGCCCACAAGAGACCCGCGACAAGAATCGATGAAAGGACGATCAGTCCACCCATGGTTGGAGTACCGGCTTTCGATAAATGCGTCTTGGGCGCCTCGAGTTTTGCCGACTCGCCTATTTGATGTTGCTTCAGCTTCTTGATCAGTTTCGGACCAACCAGAAACGCGATCAGCAACGCGGTCACTGCCGCTGCGCCCGCTCTAAACGTGATGTACTGAAACGCGCCGAAGCCCGGAATGTGGTACTTCTTATCAAGATACATGAAGAGGTAGAAAAGCATTTAATCTTTGAACTTTTGTTGAAGATGTGCGACCACTTCTTCCATTTTCAGTCCCCTTGATCCCTTTACAAGTAATGCGTCCCCGCCTGATACAAAATCCGCCAATTGTTCGGCCAGCAACACTTTGTCTGCAAAGTGACTCTTTACTTTTACTTTGGCAGCGTCATTCATAATTTTTGAGAAATTACCATACGTGAAGAGGCAGTCCACCCGGAATTGGGCCATGGCTTTTCCGATGCTCTGATGCTCCTTTTCCGCAGATTTCCCAAGCTCAAGCATGTCACCCAGCACAGCAATCCTCCTGCCCGTCACTTTCATCGACCGAAGTGTTTTCAGTGCCGCGAGAACCGAATCCGGATTTGCATTGTACGAATCGTTGAGAATCGTCAATCCATTCAGGCGGATGATCTCC
>JADGQA010000056.1 GCA_017882185.1 Bacteroidota bacterium | reverse complement strand
GACCCGGGTATCGTTACAATCTTTTCTGGTCGCCGAATAGCAAGTTGATCGCCTTCATCGACAAGGCGATGAAGATCCAAATTTACGATGTCGAAAAAGACAAGACTGCGGAAGTCGACAGACAATATTACTACTACGAGGGGGCCCTCGAGGGTTTCCGACCAAGCTGGTCGCCTGACAGCCGATGGCTCGCCTATGGTCGCGATTTGGAAACCAGGAGTTCGGCCATATTCTTGTACGATACCAGGGAGGAAAAAAGCACCCAGGTCACGTCGGGATATTATGTAGACAACAACCCGTCGTTCGATCCTGACGGAAAATATCTCTACTTCTTGACAAACCGCACGTTTACGCCGGTCTATTCCGATTATGACAATACGTGGGTCTACCCGAATTCCACAACTATCGCTGCAGCGACGTTGAGTGAAGAGACACCTTCTCCGTTGGCGCCCAAGGATGACACGGTGGCCGTGAAGAAGGATGAGCCGAAGAAGGAAAAGGGAAAGGAAGAGGAAAAGGAAGAGGAAAAGAAAGAGGAAAAGAAAGAGGAAAAACAGAAAGAAACAAAGATTACCCTCGGGGGTTTTGAAAACCGCATCGTGATCCTCCCTCCTGCAGCAGGCAATGTTGGCAATGTACAGGCCGTGACCGGAAAGGTCGTTTACCTTCGCGTCCCGAACAGCGGCTCAGCCGACAAGAAAAAACCGTTAATGTATTACGATCTCGACAAGCGCGAAGAGAAGACAATCGCGGACGACGTTGACGCGTTCGATGTGAGTGCTGACGGCAAGAAGGTGCTCGTCGCGAAATCGGGTAATTACTCCATCGTCGACGTCGCTGAAAACCAGAAGATGGACAAAAAAATGCCGACGACCCAGCTGATGATGACCGTCGATCCGAAAGCTGAATGGAAACAGATTTTTACGGATGTGTGGCGGTTCGAGCGTGACTTCTTCTACGATCCAACCATGCACGGCGTGGATTGGAGCGGGATGAGAGTTCGTTATGGCAAGCTTCTCGACAATTGCGTTACGCGATGGGATGTCAACTTCGTGATTGGCGAATTGATATCTGAATTGAGTTCATCGCATACCTATCGTGGTGGCGGCGACGTGGACGAAGGTCCCGTGTCAAATTTTGGATATCTCGGTGTCAACTGGGAGCTCTCCGGCGGTGGTTACCTCATCAAGAGCATCGTTGCCGGGGCCGCGTGGGATACAGAAGTCCGATCGCCTTTGCTCGAACCGGGCCTCAAGGTGGAACGAGGAGATTACATCCTTGCTGTTAATGGTCAACCTTTTGATGTGACGAAAGCACCCTGGGCATCGTTCGCGGGGCTTGCGGATAAAACCGTCGAGTTAACGGTGAATTCGAAGCCGACCATGGACGGTGCGCGGAGAGTGCTCGTGAAGACAATTGCAGATGAGACGCGTCTTCGACATTTAGCCTGGATCGAATCGAATCGCAAGCGCGTCGATGAGGCAACCAAGGGACGCATAGGATATGTGTATGTGCCAAGCACGGGTATCGACGGACAGACGGAACTGGAGCGACAATTTATGGCACAATACGACAAAGACGGATTGATTGTCGACGAGCGGTTCAACAATGGAGGACAAATTCCCGACAGGTTCATTGAACTCTTGAACCGCAAGCCGCTCGCATTCTGGGCAGTGCGTGATGGGCACAACTGGCAGTGGCCGCCGAACGCCAATTTCGGTCCGAAGGTCATGCTCATTAACGGCTGGAGCGGATCAGGAGGAGATGCATTCCCTGACTACTTCCGCAAAGCCGGACTCGGTCCTTTGATTGGTACCCGTACGTGGGGAGGATTGATTGGGATCTCCGGCGCGCCGGGACTTATCGATGGCGGTGGAGTGACGGTGCCGACGTTCCGGATGTATAATCCAGATGGAACGTGGTTCAAGGAAGGACACGGTGTCGAGCCTGATATTACGGTCGACGACGATCCTTCCCAGCTTGCGACGGGAGTTGATCCGCAGCTCGAGCGTGGTATACAGGAAGTGATGAGGCTGGTGAAGGATCATTCGCCTGTATGGCCGAAGCAACCGCCGTATGAGAAAAGGTAAATGTAGATTCTAGGAGTTGATTCCTGCCAGGAAGATGGCGGGCAAGCGAATAAGCTACTTCAATCTGACGAGCGAATCCGGCAGCGCTGTTGCCGGGTTCGCTCTTTTTTTTCCAATTTGCATCCTCTGGACTTTCGCGGAATCGTCGCTTCGCTCGGCCTTGCAGTCCAGAATCTTTTGCTTTACTTTTGACTAAGAGAAATCATAAAGCCAGAGCCCTCTATATTTCTTTCATCATCAGGATCTGAAAATGGGCCATCAGGATTCCATGGACCCGCCACAAGGCGAGCACGAAGAGAAGGATCGCCTCCAACGCGCTCTCAATCAGGCAAAGAAACGAAAACTTGAAGAAAAATTCGGCTCTCAATTTGGACCCCAACATCCAGAGCTATCGGCAGAGAAAGAATCACAATGGCTTAATTATTTTGAGGAGTTCGAACGTCAATTCGAGCACGCCGCGAAGACGACGGTGCGCCTCCTCGTCGGTTCCCCCACCTTCCGGAAGCTTGGGGAAATTGCTCCGGGGGAACTCGAAGCGGAATTGAATGATGTTTTGGATTTTCTCGAGCTACACGATATCATCGTTGATTTTCTGTGTGAAGTCTCGAACGAGACGGCGTATCAGTTCGTGACCGTAGAACTCATGGACGAGGAAACCGACGACATCCGCATTCGAGGGATGCGAACTCATTTCTGCTATGAAGATTTTCATCCAAATGCGGAATACGATTCGAAAGCTTCGGCCGATGAATTTCTCTGGGATTTGTTTGAACGACGTGAAGAATATTCCGTCCGTCGATTCGCCGAAGACGAGGTTTATGATAGCCAGGGTCAACGCATCACGCGCGAACAGATGGCAGGATTAATCCGATCCTTGTACGCACGCTACGCCGTGTTCAGTCATCATGCATTTGAATGCATCGCCTGTACCGTTGAGGGAGACTACGCAACATTGATCTTTGCCGGAACATGGAACGGATTGTGCTCGGGATCGATGGAGTCGGTTGCACATCGTGGGCATAGCACACTCAAGATGAAGAAAAGCCCGTATGGGGGTTATGACGTTATACAGGCAGACATTGTAGGATGGGAACAACAAGCTCCGAAAGAGTAGCTGCGGCAGGCCTTGATGGGAGCCGACTGCAACGTGCTAGGCGCTGATAGACGAAGAAACGATAGTCTGAACAAACAACTTCGCAGGCTGTGTTTACTTTCCACTACCGGATGAATCTGATGCGACATCAGACTTCACCCAGTGTCCAACACCCGGGGGTAGGGTCATCGAAAAGCTCTGAAGGTTTTTGATGAGAGGCTGCTCCTCTGCTTCGCGGACCGCATAAAAGCTAACCACGTTACTCCCACACACCACGTCATCCTCTATCTTCCACGCGCCTACTCGTTTCCACTCTCGTTGGTACCCCAATAACCCTTCAAACTGCAGCCAAACTGCGTAGGCGACCACAAGAGAAACCTGTTTCTTGTCGCAAAGACTCAACACCTGGTCAGTAGTAAATTGATTTGATTGCCTCAGCTGGTAGATATCGGCGCTTGCCAATCCGACCAGATCCACGAGATGTATGTCCGCAAGAAAACATATTGCTCCGACATCGTTTGCCGCTACGGTCTTGCCGCTGTAATATCGTTGCAAAAATAGTCCCATCTGATATTGCTGTTGATAAATATTTTGGCTCGCCGTCGGTATGAGTGGGAGAGCGAGAAAGCTCCTTGTCAACAGAGGGATAGTCAGTTGAAGCGTGAGCAGAAGAATGATGCTGCCGCCAATCGCTTTTACGCTGTTTGTCGCCATCCACTGTTTCAGCGCGCCGAACAAATCGACAGCAGACACTGCCAATACAAACAACCCTAAAGCAACAAGGTAGGCATCGTATCGGTAGAAGTGGCCGATTCTTCCGAACTGAATGTGAGCCAGGGCCGTAACGATGTAGGCAAGCAACATCACGTGTTCCTGTTTCCAGAACCGTCTTGACCGGACCAAGGAGATTGCGAGGATGACGACAGAAGCTCCGATGAGAACCGCGAGGTATGGTGCATCAAGGAGAGCATTCCATCCTGTCAGCATGAATCTTCGAAAATGTGGGGACGTCAACGGAACAACGATGATCGATTCCATGCTGTTCGTTATTCCCGCATTCCGAGCGCCGGCACGGACGAGAACGGAATTGGGTAACCAGTGCCAACCGTTGGCAACGGACACCGCCTGATACGTCAACAGCGGCACGATACCTGACATCACCATGCCCAACGCAATTTTCCATCGTCGACGGAACGCAAATAGAACGCAGACGACGAACACGAGAGCATAGCTTTCGAACCGGGTCAAGACCAACGCGACACAAAGGAGAACCAGGACTGCAAGGTTCAAAGCCTTGTGTGCAGCCGCATCCTCGACGATCGTTCTTGCGGCAAATGATAGAAACAGAATGGCGAGAAGAATATGGAGAGGATGTTCCATCCCGGAGGCAATCAGGACCGGCAGAGGTGTAAGAAACACTATGGCAAGAAGTACCACCATCTGCAGAATTTGTTTTCTGACGATTCCGTTCAAAAGCACGTATACAGCTACCAATGTAAGGGATGCGATGACGAGATCCAGAATAAGAGAAAACGATTCGTGAACACCGAAGAGAAAATAGATCAGCGCCAGCAACAATGTCCAAAGAGGTGAAGAAGAAGAAGAACTGAATTCGTATCTGGTTACGCCGTACACACCGTGTTGGGCAAAGTTCTTCGCCATCGCCATGTGTATATACGCATCATCGAGTGCGTAGATCAGGTGCCCTTGCGTTCGAAGCGCCGCCAGATATTGAGCAATGCCTGTTGCTATCCACAACGCTGCCAGTGCCACCAACAGAGGCCAATGGCGAGAGATGCTGCTCAGAAAGGCTGTCCCTGTGCGAGGCTTGATATCCTGTGTTGAGGGGTTTTCCATCATCTCGTGAGTATCGATGTTGCTCTTGAAGCTGGTTCCATGGTATGATGAATTGTCACCAGACTCAAGGGACAAGATAGAGAGCGGTTGGCGGTACATTGGTATTTGAAATTGTTCGCCTGCGCAGGCGTACGAACAGAAAAAATATTCCCTTAACGTCGGTTCTCGTCCTGGCGAGAACTCTTTGCCTCGAACGGAGTAGCTCAACAGTTTGTCATTTCCGACAGCGTCCAGACCACGCTCCAGCAGTCCGGTGAGGATCGCCACAGCAACAATACCGTTCATCCGTGGTACGCCGATGAGGAATTCTCGGGCCGAATATTTCTGACAGCGCAGGAACTATTGGCGGCACCGTGGGGTTAATAAAACATCTCTGTTTGTCTTTTGCTGCAGGAGAATAACGACACAACCAAATGTTTAGGCCAAACGTCGCTATCACAATTTCAGGAGAAATGGAATCATGTTGAGAATGCTACTTGGCACTTCCGCACTGTTGAGTCTGGCAGTCGTGGTTGGATTCTCACCGCAGGATCAAGAGAAACCACGCCGCGAATGGCATTTCAGCCCGCAGGAAGACAGTGCCCGATTCGCCCGGATGAATGCCGAAATCAGCGAGAAGATTGAGGACGTGAAGAAAAGCATTGTTGGTGCTGAGGACAAACCTGCTGCCGAAGTGTTCAAGAACTTACAAATGTTCAAACAGTTGAAGGCGGGGCAGGTCCCAAGCATTATGGAGACCTGGTCGCGATCACTCGGCACATCGTGTCAGCATTGCCACGTTGTTGATCAATGGGCAAAGGATGACAAGCCTGAGAAACAAATTGCACGCGATATGGTTAACATGGTGGGAGAAATCAACACGAACTTGCTGGCGAATATCAAGAATCTCAACAGCAAGAATCCGCGGATCGTTTGCTGGACTTGCCACGAAGGTCGGATCAAGCCGCCAAGACCACCCTGGGCAAGAGAGTTCCAGCGCAAGGACTGATCGTTCAAATGAGCTAAAGTTGGTGGGGTCATCTGAGGGTGAGCAATGAGATGGAGAGACCCCACCACTTTGCTTTTCCATCCTCGATAACATTCATTCCAGAAAATCTCCCGGTTCCTCTTCTACCAGCCAGATTTTTTCGCGATTAGTTCGCGATGTGGCAAACTCGGAGAGTGGAACCGCGACGTATGTTTCAAAGCTTTCGTCCCATCCGCAGTCTTTGGCATACAGAGTTCCGTGGAATTACGTGAGATAGCCAATGTCGCCGGGCTTGAACTCGTGCCGAATCGTGAAGTTTGGCGGAAGTTGATTACTCATTGCGGAAACGGGATTTCGAATATGTTCCTGTCCGTTGGGGGGAACGTCCGTTCAGTGGACGCCGTGCGCTTCCCGGAGGTGATCATCTTTTTTTCCTGCGCGCCGTCAATCTGGTCTTCACAGAGAACCCAAGTAACCCCAGGACCAGTCCGCCTACTCCACCGAAGACGCCAAGGACAGCAAAGAAGGGAACGCGGCTCATGAGCGAGGCCTTCCCGCTGTACTCTGCGAGCAAGAAGATGAACGATAGTACGAATCCATACACGACGCCGTTCACGATCGACTCATTCTTCGTGCCCCAATATCCGATTCCGAGTCCGGCAATCGTCCACGGAATCAGATTCAGCCAGGATCCGACAAACAGGTACCGAGCTCCTATAAATCCCAGGATCAAGCCTGCAAATAATGCGGTGGCGGTTTTTTTCATTTGTTTTTCTTATCAAACGATTCTTCCGAGATATCCTGTTCTTCATCCCGCGAATAACCGGGACAAAGACTGATGTCGTTCAGCAGCATTTTGCTGTGGGCGATGTCGACCGTATCGGTATCCAGCCTTAATGGCAAGGTAGGGACTTTTCTCAGGTACTCCTTGCCCCTTTCTATATCCTCTTTATTCTCTCTGTCCAACCCGCGCGTGATCAGCGCAACGCCGTATTCCTTCACAATTTCTATTCGTGTGGAATCAAGCTCGTAGGCCTTTTTGCAGTAGGTCACAGCCTTGTCGAGATCGCCGCTGATTCCAAACATCCATCGGAGAAGAAAGAACGAAGGACAGAGACGGTAATAGACTCCAAGCGCCACACAGCTCGATGCCTGAAGGTTTTCGCCGTTGGGCGTCGTGTAGTCGGATTTGCGTTCAACTGCAATAAGCCAGTCGTTCTCAATCCCTTTCGCGGTAAACAATTCCGAGAGAATGCCTTTCGTCGTGGCGATCCTCGCGTTTGCGAGTCCGCGCATAAAATAGCATTCTCCCATTTCCGGGGCGCACTTGATCCCTTCTTCCGCAACCTGCAGCATCTTGTTGTAGAGAGCGATCTTTCTCTCTTTGTCGGCTGACTTATTGATGTCAAGTTTTTCGGCAATCTCGTAGTAACCGAGACACATCATCGCACGGACAAGGTAATCATTCGGTTTGTACTTAAGCGCCTCCTCGCAATTCTTTATGGACTCTTTAAAGTTAAATTTCCCTATGTCATAATCCGCTTTGTGGAAATAGATTTTGTACTCTTCTTCGGCCGACATGCTTTCGCCGGAGGACGGATGATCGCTCTGCGAGAAGGAGACAGCCGAGAACAGAAGAATGACCAGTAACAGTGAACAAATCTCTCGTGCTCTCTGAACCATCATACAATCCTCATTGTGGTTACATGATTCGAATAACGTGTGTTCATTCGTTCCTCATCAATCAGAATGATGATACGGCACCGCAAGCACCTGGGCGGGTGTACCAAATCTAACTTTTTCAATCTTAAGAATCGAGACTTGGAAATGCAACACGGTAAGGGTGGAAAAATCAGAAGGTGGATTCCGGCGATTGGTCCGGCCTCTTATTCAGGCCGATGCTCCTGAATATTGCCTCAACCCGATGCGCCAGAGCACCCGCGAAATCGCAAAGAGAAGCGCGGCCAATAGCACCGCGCCCAGGAGAGTCTCGGCGGAAAGACGTCCCGTCAAAGCTTCAGCCGGAACAGTCGTAACAAACGCGATCGGAATAATAAACGTGAGTGCAAAGCGCATCCAGCCGGGGTACAAACTTATGGGCCAGCGGCCTGCTTCGTACACGCTCTGAAAAATCTCAAGAATATTTTCAACCCGGACAAACCAGAACGAGAGCGTTGCGAGAATCAGCCAGAAACTGTAAATGATAACTGCGCCGGTAAGCAGCATGACGACGAACGACAGCACCTCCCAGCCTCCCACTGTTTCACCCAACCGCACGAGTGCTGTCGCAAGCACACCGAAACCAAGAACGATATCGATCAATTTCCAGATTTCAACGCGTTGAATGCTGACGAGGAGCTGCGCGTCCTCCGGCTTGGCAAGTGTAAAATCCAGTGTTCCGTCCCGAACCGACTCGATGAGCTTCCCCATCCCTGGTTGAATGACCAGACCGATCATGCCTCCGACAATAAAGTAGACTCCGACGAGCGCCAACACTTCATCGGGCCGCCAGCCTCCCAAGGTGTTTGTGTACGAGAAGACCACCGCCAATCCAAGCAACGCGGTACCAAGTTCCACAAGCGACTGGAAGAGTTGCACGAAGAAGTTCACCCGATAGGCCAACTCACTCAGGACGCTAACACGGAAATACACGCCGAAGAGACGAAGATAGTTCATGCGCCCACCGCCGAATACACACGAACACCTGCACGCCAAACGATCCGGAACAATGCAAACCCGATCGCCAGCCAGACCACTTGTGCTCCAATTCCCGTTAATGCCTGAACCGGCGATAGTCGTCCGAGGAGAAGCTCCACAGGAAATCCGATCATCCAGCGGAACGGGAGAATTGCGGCAACAAGCTGAACCGGAGCCGGAAAGAGAGTCAGCGGAGCGATTTGTCCCGAGAGGAACAAGACGAGAACAAAATAGATTTGATTGATGGCGGTAACCCGCGTCGTCCAGAATGCAGACTGTGCCAGCGTCCATTCCAACAAGAAGCGAACCATGAAAGCGAGTATTAACACCGGGATGGCAGCCACGACGGCCCACATCGGCGGAGCAAGGAGCGGATGGAACGCTGCTGCTAATCCAAGAGCGATCAACACCATCAGCGGCAACGTAATCAGTTTGGACGAAATGTTATCTGCGATATCCGAATGGATCGGATGAACGGGCTTCAGGAGGGTGACGGAAAACGTTCCTTCCCGCACACGGTACTCGAATTCATACATGATCCACGTGTAGCTAACGTGGTTGACGAGCATCAGGACGATGAAATAGGCTGCAAATTCCCGTGTCGTGTAGTCGCCCACGCTTCCTCCACCGGTGTATGAGACCGTCGACCAGACGATGAGATACACGAGTGGCTCAAGCACGTGGCTGATCATCCAAATGACAAGTGAAGCACGGTACTGGACCATGGACGCGAAGGTGGTCTTGAACTGCTGCACGTAGAGTGCTGCGAGGCCTCTCACGATCCCTCCTGTGCAAATACCTGTTCGATCACTTCTTCAATCGGCGGATCTTCGACCAACAGGTCGACCACCGGCAGGTCGGCCAGCAATCGCCCGGTGATGCGGGCAGTATCTGCTTTCGGTACCCGCAAGGTGTAATGCCCTTCTTCATAGGAAACCACTTCACCGTACGCGCTCAGATCGGCATTCGGATTCTCCAATTGGACGACAATAGTTTTATGAGCCGTAAATTTCTGCACGAGACTCGCAAGCTCGCCGTCGAAGAGAAGTTTGCCGTGGTGGATAACAATCACGCGCCGGCAGAGTGCCTCGACATCAGCCATATAGTGGCTGGTGAGAAGAACGGTGGCGCCATAACGCCGGTTATACTCCGCAATGAACGTACGGATACGCCGCTGCATGGTGACATCCAGGCCGATCGTTGGCTCGTCCAGAAACACGACTTGAGGTGTGTGCAGGAGGGCCGCAGCAATTTCACATTTCATCCGCTCGCCGAGTGAAAGATTGCGGACCGGTTTGTGGAGCAGCGGTTCAAGCTCCAGAAGCTCCGTAAGCTCACCGAGTATTTGGCGGTAATCGCTGATGGGGATCCGATAGATGGCACGATTGAGCTCAAATGAATCGGTAGCAGGGATATCCCAGTAGAGTTCATTGCGCTGGCCCATCACCAATGTGATCTGCCTGAGGAATGATTTCTCGCGCTTCGAGGGAACAAAACCAAGCACAGATGCCTCCCCCGCGGTGGGATAGAGCAGGCCCGACAACATCTTGAGTGTAGTCGTCTTGCCGGCCCCGTTCGGTCCAAGGAAGCCGACGATTTCACCCGGAGCCACATCGAACGAGATACCGTCCACGGCACGAACCTCTGTTGTCCGGCGATGAAAGAGACTCTGGAGCGCGGCCTTCATGCCGGATTCGCGTTCGCTGACGACGTAGGTCTTTTGAAGATCGCGGATATGAATTGCAGCCGAAGTCATACTTGGTTCGCTTAATGCTGTAAAACTCAATGATGGACGTTCGAGAAAAGCTTTTGTTTCGCCAATGTTACCAACCAGGGCTCCGAAACACAACTGAGGATTTCACAGGGCGCTTGAATTCGGTTGATTTCGACCTTCGTCAGGTGGGCAGAGAAGTGAGGATAGCGAAAGTATGACCATTACAGTCTACAAGAAAGCGCGTGACGGACATACCAGTTCTGGCACTGAAAGACCGCTCTCTGGAATGTTCACACGTCTCTGGTCTTTCTTCTGACCACGAAGTATGCCGTCCAAAAGACGATCGCGAGAATGCCGTAGACTAGAGCGGTCGTCGGCGACTGAGAGATCAACCAGTACGTCTTGCCCTCCGTGCAGGAGAAGGAAAACGGGTCAAGGGTGAACAAGATCGCGAACACCATTAGGAAGATCCGCAATCTCAACAGTCGCTTGGTTTTTTTCAGCGCCCTCATCTCGTCGTTCTCTTCCAATCGCTTGGGAACTGAAGCCGAAAGCGCACTCTTCGTCCAAGCTTGTGCCTGCCGTCCAAAGTCTGGGTTCTCCCTCATGTACTCCTCCACCAGGTTTTTCGTGTCGTTGCTGCAATCCCCCGAATAGAAAAGAGGAAGTAGATCGGTGATCACGTCTGGAGTTACGTTCATACGTTCTTCTCCTTGCTACAAATTTGTGAGTGAATGAATCTTTGCCCGTGCCCGAAAGACTTTGACCTTGACCGCCGTGACCGAAAGGCCGACTGATCGGGCGATATCTTCATACGATAATTCCTCCTCGACTCTCATGATCATTACTGTGCGGTCGATCTCTGGAAGAGTCTGAAGGGCTTTCAATGCTTCTTCAAGCTCTGAGCGGACCTCGGAGACCCTGTCAGGCTGCATGGCGGAGTCCCGCATTTCTTCATCGAGGGATGTCAATTTCTTTTTTCTGCGCTTGTTCTGCAGGAACAAGTTGCGGGCAATCGTAAAAAGATACGCTTTAACTGACTCGACACGGATCTCCGTCGTCGATGTCCAAACCCGAACAAACGTCTCCGAAGTAATATCCTTCGCTTCGTCCGCATCTCCAGTGAGCCAAAAGGAAAATCGATAGACATCTTCCGCATACTTGCTGTGCAGTTGGTGAAAGCTGACCGTGTCCTTACTCATATATACAGTATCCTCGAGATTGTCAGAAGTTACACTGGAAAGAGACTGTTTTCACCATACATGGAATACCGTTCAATGGGGACTTGAAAGGGCGCGTGAAATCGGGTAAATTTAGCTGTCGCCAAACAAGAACGATGCCCCAGTCTTGCTGAGTTATGTCCCCGATTCCACGAAAGGTGATCAGATGGATCTGAAAAAGCTTAGGATCGACAAATTCAAAAATGTCCGACTCGTCAATTTCCCAAAGGGAATCGACCTAGGAATCAGCTCCGCCGCCAATGGTGTCGAGGTGATCATCTATTACATCGATCGGCTGGAGGATGTCAAGAAATTTGTCAAGCTCTGCGCCTCGACGCCGCTGCCAAAGGAAAACAGGACGATTATGGTCTACAAGAAGGGGAGAAAAGATGGAGTCAACAGAGATTCCATTTTCATGCCGCTCGGGAGCAACAAAAACTTCACGTTGAGAGCCCCGATGCTCTGTTCGATATCGGATGAGTTAAGCGCGTGTGTGATGAGCTGGGTGACGTAACGTTAGCAACGGGAACCTCGCAGACTTTAGGTTGAATTGAGACGACGAGCCAGGCATGAGAAAGTCCAGACTGATTGCTCCTTGCGGAATGAACTGTTCTCTTTGTGCAGCGTATCAACGTGTGAAGAACAAGTGTATGGGCTGCAATGCACACGGTCAGCATAAAGCGAACCATTGTGCAGTGTGCGGCATTAAGAATTGCGAAGAGCTGTTGCGCACCAAATCGCACTTCTGCTATTCCTGCGGCAAATTTCCGTGCAAGCGAATACGACAGATAGACGTCCGCTACAGGACCAAATATGGCATGAGCATGATTCAGAACCTGCAGACTATTCAAGAACGGGGAATTGATACGTTCATGGTAATGGAGAAAAGGAAATGGACCTGCCATCAATGCGGTTCATTCCTGTGTGTTCACTGGGGTCAATGCCTGCAGTGCGGAAACAGAAACGACAAATATCCCCGGGCAGCACATTCTCCAACAGCGTGTAGCCGTCCCGGGCAACGACGGAATCCCCATGGAGCTGAACGACCTCGGATTTGACCCCTGGTTCCAACGAAAGCGAAAGGAACTGGAAAGGCCTGAGTGCGGCATTGCCCGGGTCACTGCCGTCAACAGGGATCGATACCTCGTACGGAACGAACAGAACGAGCTTCAGGCTGAACTGACAGGCAAACTTCTTTTCTTTTCCGAGACAAGTCAAGACCTCCCTTGCGTGGGGGATTGGGCCATCGTCCAGTACTACAACGATGGTACGCTCGCAATCATCCACGACCTGTTTCCAAGAAAAACCTTCCTGCGGCGAAAATCTGCCGGCAAGAACGTTGACTACCAAATGATCGCGTCAAATATCGATGGTGCCTTTATCATGCAATCGTGCGATCTCAATTTCAACCTGCGCCGTCTGGAACGATACCTTGTGATGGCGAACGATGGCAGTGTCGAGCCGACAGTCTTGCTCAGCAAGAGCGATCTCGTCGGTGCTGAAGACCTGCAAAGGAGGATTGTGGAGATCCGGGGAGCCCATATCGAAGCGCGGGTCATCCCGTTCAGCAATGTGAATAGTGACGGATTGGAAACGGTGCAACGAGCCCTGGAAAAGGGAAAGACATATTGCCTGCTCGGGTCGTCGGGTGTCGGTAAAACTACACTCCTCAATCATCTTCTGGGCCGCGAGGTGTTTGAGACCGGTACTGTCCGTGAAAAGGACGGCAGGGGCAGACATACCACGGCTCGCCGACAATTGACAATTCTTGACAGCGGAGCGCTCCTGATCGACACGCCAGGCATGAGAGAGGTGGGCATGCTTGCCGTTGATGCCAGCATCGACGATAGCTTCACAGACATTCACGAACTGTCCGGGGATTGTCGGTTCAATGATTGCACACACACGACGGAAACCGGCTGCGCAATCCTGATGGCGATTGAAAGCGGAAGATTAAGTCCGGAGAGGTATAAGAGTTATATGAAACTGAGGAAGGAATCCGAGTTTCACCAAATGTCCTATGTTGAAAAACGTAAGAAGGACAAACGGTTCGGTCGAATGATCAAGACCGCCATGAAACAGATTCGGAAGAAGTAGCGTTGGGTCTATCGGGGAAGTGCGGCGGCATTGCCTTTGGTTGTCCGACAGTTCTTGCGGAAAGAGCGTGCGCTCTTCGATAATAGGGCGTGATTCTATGGCTTTCTCGTTTTTGAGATTGTAATATTTCGGGCTTGCATCCACGAAGCCAATGGCCAACTGCTCATCGCCAAGAGCTATGTTGCTATCGACTCCGCTTTTCTCTACATTTCTACCGGTCAGAGGCAGGGGGATACCAGAATACTCCAGGGGAGATCATAATGATCCAAACAAATTCATGACCCGCATGTTCCGACAATGGAAATGCGGGTTTGTCGTTTGCAGTCGGCAGGTACACGCAGGAGTGGAATGCCGGGGAAAATGCCAAGCGGCGAGTACTTCTACCAGTTGCGGGCCGAGACTTTCGTGCAAACAAAGAAGCTGTTGTTGACGAAGTAGCAAGGGGGAATTCTTATTATCAAACAAGACCATTACAGAGGAGGAGTCTCGTGAAATATCCCGGGATGTTATCGGTGCAAGCCATGCTGGTACTGCTTCTATGTTCGACCACAGTCCTTGCCAGGCAAAATCAATGGATAAATACAGGCGGGCCTTATAAAGGCTCGGTCATTTCAATTGCCACGACAAGCAGCGGAGAAATGTTTGTTGGAACAGGTATCGGCATCTATCGATCCCCCGACCAGGGTCAAACATGGAATCTGAAAGATGCGAGTCTGTGGCGTTCGCACCTGCCTTCTATTTTCCCCTCCTCTTCGAGTATTCTTGTGGCATCGAACGGATCCGTTTTCATAAGGACGGATGATAGCCTTGTGTTTCGCTCTACCGATAATGGCAACACCTGGAGTTCACTCGCTTCGGCTTTGAGCAATGCGCCCGTTCGGGCCATCATTTCGAGCAGTGCTGGCGATTTGTTCGCGCTGACGGACAGTCTGGGAATCTTGCGTTCCTCCGACGACGGAGACCAATGGACGCGGATGAATCTCAGTCTCCCCATATCCCACATCTATGCTCTTGCGGTTGATTCGACGTCCCTTATGATCATCCGTACGGATACCTGCTTCTACACGTCGACAAATATGGGAAGCAGTTGGTCGCCCGGTGCGTGCAACGGAGGCCTTCAGGTTGCCATTGCCCCTAATCGGACTATCTTCGCGGCAGCGGTCGCTCCTTTTCATATGGCGGGCGGTACTGACACGATGGTATATCGTTCTATTGATGGCGGCGCCCATTGGACGGCCTGCTATTCAGTGGCGGCAGTTCGCGGAATTGTTGTGGTCCCTTCGCTTTATGTGCTCGCCGTCGGTTCTGACGGAAATGTATCCTTCGCGTCCGACGACGCCGTTTATCGATCCATCGACAACGGGGACAGTTGGAAGATGATTCCATGGAACAAGTGGAGCCTGTCGGATCGTCCTGGGGCAATTAGTTACGATTCAGAGAACAACCTATACGTCGGCACGAATCAGTGCGGACTCTTCCGGCTTTCCGTGCTTGATACGGCTTTCACTGTCGTGCCGGGCGGATTTACCACGGTGACCTTAAACTCGATTGCCATTAACGCGCTTGGACACGTTTTTGCGACTGTTGACAGCGGGGTTTTTCGTTCCACCGACAATGGTCAAGATTGGACAAAAGTACTCGGACCTTACTTTCAGAACCCAACATTCAAGGTCTTTGCCGCGCGGATAAATTCTCAGGGGTCTATTTTTGCGCTGAAGTCCATTCAGGGGGGAACAGGCTATTTGTTCCGCTCGAGTGACGAAGGCGCTCACTGGGATTCATTGGGTAACCGAGGCACAACTCTGGGTGTAGGCCCCGGCGGTTTGATTCTTCAGGGGTGGAGCGGCGGCGCTTCTCCCACAAACGTCTCGACCGATAATGGTGATAGCTGGACTCAATTCTCCGGAAAGGACACCGGCGGCAATTATGTTGATCCATATTGTTTTGCGTTCAATTCACGCAATGAAGTTTTTGCAGGAGGCTTTTTCAACGCAGGCTGGGGGGGCGCTTGGCGCTCGTTGGACAGTGGGAATACCTGGCAAAACGTCTCCGAGGGTCTTCCGGGGTTCGGAGCCCTGACTTCAAACGTATTGTGGCCGGGAGTCAATTTATTAGCGATTGACCCAACGGGAATACTGTTCGCTTCAACAGACAGCGGTTTCTTTCGCTCCACCAATGATGGCGCGTCTTGGAAAGAAATTGACCAATCGCTCCCCTTGTCCTTCATAAGATGGGGTTCACCATCGGGTCCGGGACCGCTTGTGGCATACTATGGAATTCCCAACATTCGAAGCATTGCCTTCAACTCTGCGGGTCAAGTGTACGTCGGATATGATCGGGGAGTGTACTTTTCCACGGATAACGGTGATACCTGGACTCCTTTCATCCAGAATGCAGCCACGAATTATTCGGTGACCGCCCTGGCGTTCGACCCGGAGGGCTTCTTGTATGGCGGGGGCAATGGGACAATCTACCGCAGTACGATCACAACGTCGGTTCCCACAATGCGGGAAGGCCATCCGCGATCATGGAATCTCGGACAGAATTACCCCAACCCGTTCAATCCGACGACTCAGATTCAGTACTCGGTTCCGCTGAGAGGCTACGTGTCTCTGAAAGTGTATAATCTCCTTGGACAGGAAATAGCAACACTCATCGACGGCATCCAACAAGCTGGGGATCACAAAGCAACGTTCGACGGAACCGGGCTTGCGAGCGGCGTCTATTTTTACCGACTGCGTACGGGTTCGTTCGTGGAAACGAAGAAGCTTGTTCTGCTGAGATAGGATCGGAGATGCGGGTTTATTGTTTTTGTTGCCAATACACAAAGGAGCAAGGATGACCAATTCAATGTTCAAGCTGATTCTTCTGTCGGGACTCGCCTGTTTTCAGGCTTCGTCACAAAATGCCAACCAGTCTCTGACGTCCACCGATGGGAGCTCCAAAATGCTTGCGGAGTTCAAAAAGAGTTATTCGAGACAAGTTGGCGCGTCACTCAAAATGCTTGAGAATGCAATCCTCAAGGCAGATGACAAAACGTGGACGGCAAGAATCAACAACATGCCATTTTGGCAAATATGCTATCACGTTCTT
>JADGQA010000055.1 GCA_017882185.1 Bacteroidota bacterium | reverse complement strand
GACACCGGCATCCTTCTCACCAGATACCAAAACGAGGAAGGACTCCCCAAGCATGTTGAAAATTGTCAGCTTGACATAACTTCGCTCCGGCAAAGCGTACCGTATTGTCGTCGTGGGATTGAACGGATCCGGTAGGCTTTGCTCAAGATAGTAATTTTTCGGTGTTTCGCTGATCAGTTCTACCGAACCCGTTATTCCCTCGGAGGTTCGGAATGAAAATGTATCCGCTGAGGCGACGCTGATGAAACCGTCGTTCGCCGCGACGCTCCATCGATAGCTCGACCGGGGTTGAAGATACGCCTTTATGTTTGCAAACAACGTTGTATCCGTTTGGATGTGCATCATCGTGTCAATTCGGGGTCCCCAAATGTGGAGTATATATCGAATCGAATCACCGGTGTCGGGATCGACTGAACGTGACCAGCCAAATCTGATAGGGGTAGTGAGAACCAATCGCACAGTGTCGTTTTCAAACGGACGATGCAAGATAACGGGGCTGGGGGGTCGGTCATTATTGAGGACACGCAGTTTCGCTACGAAATCGACTGATAATTCTTGAGCGTGTGCAGTTACCCCAATTTCATATGCCCCTGCCTGGGTAAAGGACGGTCTCCATTGCAGCAATCCTGTAAGCCTCAAGTTAACCCCCATGGGACTGCGTTTCAAAGAATACCAAACACTGTCACGATCGGGGTCAATAGCGACAAATAAGAAACTGAGCTCCTGGTCCTCTTTTATTGTCGTATCGGAAATCGCCGACGTGAATACCGGCGGCCTGTCCACATTGGCGACAACGATTTTTCCCCGTCGTGAGGTGTCAGACAATGATCCATCTGTCGCAAGGAATCGAGCGAAATAATCCCCCGCCTGTTCGTACGTCGGTATCCATTCAACGATTCCGGTTAACGAATCAATCCGCAAGCCTGGCGGTGCCAGAAGAATCCGATACAATATTTTGTCTCCGTCCGGATCTAACGCCACATCCGCATAGCGAAGAGTATCTCCCTCGTTGACCAAGGTATCCGACATGTTGTTGAGGAAATGCGGAGGGCGGTTTACATTCTTCACCGTAACCACAGCGACGCGCGAATCATCAGTATCATAACCGTCGGATATGAGAAACTTGATTCTGTATTTCCCAGATTGATCAAACGTCGGTACCCACGAAAACATCCCCGTCGCCATATCGATGGTGGCTCCGGCCGGCGCATCGCTGAGCGCGAAGTGAAGTGTATCTGCATTCCTGTCGACCGCGACAATTCTGTATCTCAGGAATTGGCCTTCCTTGATTGTGGTGTCTCGCAATGATCGGTAGACAGTGGGGAGTGTGTTCCTGAACAATTCAATTCGCGTCGTGGGTGCGGCCAAAGGTTCTTTCGTCCCTTTGAAGGTCAACGGTGTTCCCACGAACCGGGCAAGGAAGGAATCCTGAGCGGTCACAACGACTCGAAAAAGTATCTTTTCATTCTCAAAAAAATCGTCGTGGGAGGATAGTCGTATTCCGAACCTATAGCTCTGTGGGTCATAGAACTGTACGGTTCTATCCACGGAACTATCTTCGTGTAGAATGCGAATCCTGGTGGTTGGAGGAAACTGCGTCCCTTCTGAACGAATCGAACCATCAATGACCATCCTCACTTGTTGCGAGTACGTCATATTGAGGGGGACGATAAGACACAGAACCAGAAGAAGTGCTTCAAAGTAAGAGATTGTCCAGAAACCATCGTATGGGCGTCTGGAACGTATTCCCTCCTTTGCCCAGGAAACCTGAGTGGGGAGATGTTTTTCGAGCTGGAGCTTCATGGCCCCAAATTAACCGTTATCAATTAGTCGATAATCAAACCGTTCATTAGGTTCCGTTTGAAAGCGTTTATTATACAATCTACGAGAGGCCGAGACAAAGTCAAGCCGACGCGGCCGGCGAATCAACGGCCAGTTTGTTTTGCCACCCAATCACGTTGTACCAAATAGAATCTGAAGCGCTCAGCCAGTGTACTCTCCCCAAACCTTGCGCAGAGCGTCAGATATTTCCCCTACCGTGCAGTGCTGTTCAACTGCATCCAGGATGTATGGGATCAGGTTATCCTTCCCTTCGGCGGCGAGTGCGAGGTGTTCCAGGCTCGTCTTCGCTTTTTTGTTATCTCTCTTTCGTTTGATTTCGTTCAATTGATTCAATTGACGTTGTCGTACTCCCTCATCAATCCGCAGTAGTTCAGGTTGACGATCGTCCAATATCCGATATTCGTTCACGCCAACGATTATCTTCTCCTTGGACTCAATTGCTGTCTGATATTCATACGCACTCGCCGCAATTTCTTTCTGGTAGAATTGCTGTTCAATTGCTTTGACGGCGCCCCCCATCGCGTCGATACGCTGCAAATAGTCCATTACCCTCTCTTCGATTTGATCGGTCAGTGATTCGACAAAATATGATCCCGCCAACGGGTCAACAGTGTCGGTGACTCCGGTTTCATGCGCAATAATCTGCTGCGTTCTCAGTGCAAGCAGAGCAGATTCTTCGGTAGGCAACGCAAGTGCTTCGTCCTTCGAATTGGTGTGGAGAGACTGCGTCCCTCCGAGGACGGCTGCGAGAGCCTGGATCGTCACTCTCACCACGTTGTTGTCGACTTGCTGAGCTGTCAGTGTGGCCCCCCCGGTTTGTGCGTGGAACCGAAGTCTCATTGTCTCTTCAGCCTTGGCGTGGAATCTATCCCTCATGATTCTGGCCCAGATTCTTCGTGCCGCCCGATACTTTGCAACTTCTTCGAACAAGTTATTGTGAGCATTGAAAAAGAAGGAAAGTTGGGAACCGAAGCTATCTACGTCGAGGCCCCTCTCAACAGCAACCTGCACATACGCAATAGCGTTTGCCAGAGTAAATGCCACCTCCTGAACTGCGGTGGCGCCAGCTTCCCTGATGTGATACCCGCTGATCGAAATCGTGTTCCACTTCGGAAGATGCTCGCTACACCATTCGAATACATCGGTTACGAGCCGCATCGATGAAGTTGGAGGATAGATGTATGTGCCACGGGCAGCATACTCTTTGAGTATATCGTTCTGGACTGTCCCGGAAATAGTCTTGAGGTCTGCTCCTTGCTTTCTGGCAACCGTAACGTACATGCAGAGAAGTATTGCGGCGGTCGCGTTGATTGTCATGGAGGTTGTGACATCCTGAAGCTTGATTCCGTCGAACAGGCGCTCCATATCTGCAAGAGAGTCAATCGCAACGCCAACCTTTCCAACTTCCCCCTCTGCCATCGGATGATCGGAATCGTAACCCATTTGGGTGGGGAGATCGAACGCAACGGATAGTCCGGTTATACCATTGGCAATCAAATACTTGTACCGTTCGTTGGATTCATCCGCCGTCCCGAACCCTGCGTACTGGCGCATCGTCCAAAAGCGATTCCTGTACATGACAGGATAGATGCCACGGGTATACGGGTCCATTCCCGGAAACCCATTCTTGTTGTCATAGTCGTACGCCTTCGGCAGGTATAGTCTTTCGATGGTTATGCCGGAATCAGTCTCAAACTTCGGCTTGCGTTCAGGGACTTTCTTGATCGAAGGTCCAACAATTTCCTGTTCCCAATGCGTTCTCTTCTCTTCAATAGAATTATCCATGCGTATTTACCTATGATTCCCAAAATGATGAATTGACCGACCGTCCATAATGCGGCTTAACTCTCACTTCTCACACCGAGCCCAGTTTTTGTATCGTTCCTCCAGTCGTATTTCCACCAAGAATTACCATCGCTTTCATAGACGAGGGCTCCTTCTTCATCAGTTCGATGAACGCGTGAGCCGAATCGTATGAGCCGAGCAATCGTCTCCTGCGACGGATGCCCGAATTTGTTCTTTGCCCCGACAGACACGAGAGACATCGCGGGGCTCACACACCTCAGAAAATTCCCGCTTGAACTTGTCCTGCTGCCGTGATGTCCGACTTTGAGAATGTCCGAATCAAGGAAATACCCGTATCGGCGACAAAGCTTCGCTTCCGACTCACTCTCCGCATCGCCCACAAGAAGCGCCGAACTATTCCCATACACTAACTTAACAACTACGGAGGTATTATTCAAACTTCTATGCTTGTCTTCCATTGAATTCGGATGGAGAACATACATTCGCATGCTTGGATCAAGTGCAATGCTCTGCCCCATTTGTTCCTCGCGTTGCGCAACACCATCCTTCCGGACCGCATCCATCATTTTTCGGCTTAACGAGGACGATCCTGCGGTGTCAGCAGCCACGAAGTTCATAGTCTGGACGTGATCGACTAGATATGGCACACCACCGATATGATCGTTATGGCTATGCGTCACAAGGATGGCATCGAGCCTGCTGATTCCACAGCGAGCGAGATACGGCACGATCGTCCGCTCACCAGCGTCATATTTGAATTGCCGGGGTCCTGCATCGATGAGAACATATTTGCGGTTCGGCGATTCTATCAGGATCGCGTCTCCCTGGCCAACGTCAATGAGTGTGATCTTCAAAATTGCGGACTGATGCTGCACGATTCCTTTGCTGAGAAACATTGTAAGGAAAATTAGAGAAGTAATGATTCCCCATTTCACTATTCTTGGATCCGTCAAATGAAGTAGTATCGCGACGATTCCAAAATAGAGAAGCGCTTGAAGCGGTTCGAAATGAGCAGTTTCGGCATAAGCGTATGGCACGTTGCCGGCCACTTTGACAAAACCAAGCAGGAAATCAATGGTAACGCTATTTAGTGCCGCATAACACGATGCAACGAATGAACAGAATGGTGAAAATGCTATCGTCGCCACTCCCAGGAGGACATTGAGGCCACTGAGTGGGACAACAATGAGATTTGCCAGGAGCGACACCAAAGACACTCGACCAAAGTAGTAGGCAGTGAAAGGAAGTGTCCCTATCTGTGCTGCAAACGATACCGCAAATAGTTTCAACAAATAGTCGATTGCCTTGATTTCTTCAAATCGCTCCGGAATCAGATCAATAACCTTTTTTAGGATCGGGTAAACGTAGACGATCGAGAGAACGGCAGCAAAGGAGAGCTGGAAGCCGACATCAAAGAGTGCATTGGAGTCCAACAAGAGAATGATGGCAGCGGCAACACTCAATGAATTGTACACATCGGTCTTGCGCTCAAACAGTGTCCCGACGAGGATAACTGTGGCCATGATAGTAGCCCGCACCACAGATGGACTTGCACCGGTAATGAACATGAAAAGTACAATTCCGAGGATGGTAGCTCCACCCGCGAATTTTTTCGGGAGTCGCAGGAATCCGAACATCGAGTAGATGATCAGTACGACGACAGCGACGTTCGATCCTGAGACCGCCAGAATATGGATTGTTCCCGTATTCATAAACGATTGTTTGATTTCACTTGAGAGATCGGCACGATATCCGAGGATAACTCCCTTCAGAAAGCTGGCCTGTTCGGGGGAATGGTATTCATCGATGATCGTGTACAACGATCTCTGCATCGCTCCGACCAATGCACTGAAATTCGTCAGGGCAGATTCTCTCGTCACAATAAGATCCTCCCGTGCAGCAATGGTTGCCACACCCTGAATATCATTGAGAGTCAGGTAACGGCCGTAGTCGAATTCGCCTGGATTTCGTTGGATGGGGAATGGTTCGAGGATCGCCCGGCCGACAATCCTTGATCCGCATCGGAGCAGTGACAGATCGGTGTTTGCCCCCAATCCCCTCAATGTTGTCAGAATCCTGCGACGGGTGAAATCGTCGCGATCTGCCCGTTTGAGAAACTCCGACCTGAGCACAAACGTCACTTTCTTTTCCTGCCGCACCGGCTCACTCTCTATTCGAGCGGCGATCCAAACGGATTCACCCAAGACAGGATCAAGCTTTCGACTGACTGCGGACTCTTTCTGTACTGAATGTGCATAAAATCCAATCAGGACTACGAGACAATGTAGAAGGAGATCAAGCCGAATGGAGTTCATATTCAGCAGTATGAGAACAACCGATAATCCAAACACGGGTACGGTAACTGCGAGTACCCACCACGAATGCACCTGTAATGCGTGGGCAAGCAATATTCCAAGAACAAGGAACGCGATAAAGCGAACAGCAGGTCGTTTTGTGAAATTAGACTTGCTCACGATTCTCAGAATAGTTTGAGAATTGCCGGAGTTATGTGTGTAAGGTTGCGGACCAAGGACACGAATTCATGTGCGTGTTGACCAGCAGCGATGCAGGGAACTGGATTGCGGGTATGAGTCTTCACCGAGAGGTCTTCGAGATTCCCGTGGTCGCTGACAATGATCACCAACGAATCACGGGCCTGAAATTTCTCGAGAAATCCTGCCAGGAATTGATCAAAGTTTTCAAGGGCATCAGTTGCCGATTTCATTTTCTGGCCGTGTCCCGCGTGATCGGTCAGCCAGTATTCGAAAAGCGTGAAGTCGTGGTTTTCGGCGATATGCCAAAGATGATGTCCTGCCTCCTCTGAAGTCACAGGTTGGATTTCAGGATGACCAAGCTCTGGCCACTTCGTTCGTGTGAAATCCGCAGATATTCCTTCATTCCGGCCAAGTTCTTTCGCAGTAAGAAGGGGCACACCCGTCAACATACACGCGAGCGTCGTCACGGTAAGGCGACGTGTGCCTGAACTTGTGTAATCGAAGAATCGTTGAGGGAATGCGTTTGCAAAGCAGACAGCCTTGCCACGATTCTTGAATTGGCGAAAGATATTTTTCGACTCGATGATTGGTCTTAATACCGTGGGAGGATGAGGGCCAAAATGCCTTCCAAATACTTTTGCGCCATTGACGCCAGTGAAAATCGCCGTCTGTCCGGTACCGCTTTGTGGTAATCCGGGAACTCCGAGCGTCGCATTGACGGGAACGAGGATGGCCTCGCTTGAATGTATGCGTCTGTTCGACAAAAATGGCAAACTGTCACCGAGCAGACCCTTCAGTGCGGGGATGTTTGCGGCTAAAAAAGGATTCGTGTGCGGATCGCGTCTCCCGATGCCGACTCCGTCGAGAAATAGAAGGATGACACGCAAGGATGTCCCCTGAATAAAGACTAGCTGATGATTTGCAGCAGTATCGGAACTCTCATCATGAATCTTTGCTTTCTATCATGACCGTCACCGGTCCATCGTTGACCAGTTCTACATCCATCATGGCCCGGAACATTCCGGATTGGACCTTTTGATTGCCAACGAGTCTCTTCATTTCGGAAATGTATTTCTCATAGAGGGGTTCCGCAATTTCGGGTGGTGCGGCGTCGGAATAACTCGGACGGTTTCCTCTCCGTGTGTCGCCGTACAACGTGAACTGCGATACAACCAGGACTTCTCCTTCCACATCACGCACTGATAGATTCATCTTCCCTTCGGAATCGTCAAAAATCCGCAGCGCGGCGCATTTTTCCGCAACATACAAGGCATCCTGCTCACCATCTCCCTGCTTTACACCCAACAGAACCAGTAATCCCTTTTCGATCGAGCCATGCACCTGACCGTTGATAGTCACAGACGACCGTTTTACCCTCTGAATGAGAGCCCGCATGGACTACAGAGAAGCGAAAATTAAGCCGAAATAAGTTAGTTGTTGTTCACGAAACTGCGAACATTTGATGGGCAGGTCCCCTTGACAACGCGTTGAACTCCCTGAAGGTCGGGGACGCTGTAAACGTCGGAGAATCCCGATTTGCGCATCATGGTTCCGACCTCCTTCGACTGACCGTAGCCAACCTCGACGAAGACCGCCCCGTTGTTCCTCAGCAGATACGGTGCGAGCTCAATAATTCTTTGGTGACACTCATATCCATCCTTGAAATCGGTTAGGGCGCTTCGTGGTTCATATCGTTTCACCTCGGTTGAGAGTCCCTCCCAGTCTTCTTTTGATATGTACGGAGGATTGCTCACGAGGATGTCAAACCGTTTGAGCAAGAGCTGATCCACTGGCTCGAACATGTCGATGAGTCTGAAATCGATTCGCGAATCGACTTTGCAGGAAACAGCGTTCTCACGCGCAAGCTCAATCGCATCCGGGCTGTTGTCGACCGATACGACTGCGGCATTCTTGACGAATTTGGCCAAGGCTATGGCAATATTGCCGCTCCCGGATCCCAGTTCAATAATCGAAATCTCTTCGTTTTCTTCGGATTCTTTACACAGAAGCATTACTTGTTCGACCAACGTCTCCGTTTCCGGCCTCGGAATCAGTGCAGCGGGATCCACCCGGAGTTGCAGACCCATGAAATTTGATGAACCGACGATGTACTGTACCGGCTCGTGAACCAACCTACGCTCGTACAATGACCGAAACCTTGCCAATTCCTCTTTCGTGAGAGGCTTGTCGAAACTTGTGTAAAGTTGAATTCTTTGGCATCCAAGAGCGTGGGAGAGCAAGAGTTCAACGGTGAGACGCGTCTCTTCGAATCCCAATTTTTCCAGGTGATCGATCGCAAACTTCATCAATTCCCGGACCGTCCACACCCGCACTTTTTGCTGGATCATTGCTCTGGCTCGCTATCGAGTTTTGCGCGAAGACTTTCCTGCTGGCTTCCTGGGGAGAACAGCTCTGTTTGCCTTTTTCTTCGGTTGAGACTTTGATGAAGAAATCGAACGTGACGATACTTTCGCAGTTGCCTTTTTCACAGATTGTTTTTTTGTTTCGACGGGGCGGACTGGTTTCGTAGCGGAGAGGCCTTTCACGTTGAACGGGACAACATCTTCGTCGTCGTCAGATTCTTTTGATGAGTTCGTGTTTCCGGATGCACTTCCTGGAAGCTTAATCCTTCGCAACTTGACCCGATCTTCCGGATAAAACCCAAGTGTTCCAAGATTAGAATCGATTTCTTCGCCATCCTCTGATAGTAACGACTCGATCTCGTCAGGATCTGTTTGAGCGGAAATGACCTCAAATCGCTTGTCACCTTCAAGCAATGCATCAAAGTCTGTCAGTACCGGAACTTCAAACGAACGACGCTTGCCTTCTGCTGCCAACGATTTCCACACTTCTTTTATCGGGAGGATGATGTCCTTGGAGGTCGCCAACAAACGTTCAGCTTCATTCAAACATCGTTCATACATAAGTCACTCTTCGTTCTCGTTTGCCAAAAAGATATTGCTATTTCGAAGAAACCGCAAGCAAGGTAAATCGATCCAGACTCGGCATTCGGGACATCTGCAGAATCATCCCTGTTGCAGACCTGCGAAAATCGATCCACTGATACTTGGGTTTTTCTTTCTACGACCGATAGTGAACACGATCCGTCCGATCCTCTCGAGCAAATTGCGGCCTCTGGACGAACCACTGTTCTGGGACTCCCGGGCGATCGCACACAGTCTATCCGGTCGCGATCCCGCGGGGGCGGCTTGGATCGGGGAGGCGATTGAGAAGAAGAATACCAATGAGCGTTGCCACCAACCCTATGACGAAAACCAAGGCGTAGCCAAACTTGTCGCTGAGCCAGCCTCCCAGCGTGGCAGAGAAATAGAATGGAGCCAGCCATGCGTTCATGATACCAACGTACAGCGGGCGTTCGCTGTCCGGTGCGCACCGTTCCACAAAATTGTACCGTGTTATCATTTCGGCACCAAGATTGACCCCAACAAGAAAGAATACGGGGAAGAAGTAGAACACTGAACCGCTTGCCAATGCGATCACTGTCGCAATTGCAGTTGCCGCGGAGCACAGGAGAAGTGAGGCTTTGTATCCTTTTATGTCCCCTAACCACCCGAGGAGAGCTCCGCTAAGAATTTGTGCCGTGACCATCGTAATTGTAAAAAAACCAACATACGACTCTTCAAGGGAATATTGTTTTATTGCAGCAATCATGAAAAACCCTGTCGGCATCAGGCCGACAATTAAGAAGGCCGCGGAGACAAGGAATCGTCTGTAAATCGCGTCCCTACGAAGGATTTCTTTTACCCGACGTGCCAGATGCTCCAGGGAATCGTGCGACTCAATGACTGAGGGCTGAGTCTCGACAACATTTCTCAGAATCATCCATGATGTGAATTGCAGGAGGAATGCAACGCCAAATACGGCTGAAAAATTGTACGGATACGGCAATAAAGTGAGAAGGGCCGTCAGGAGGAATCCATTCAGAAACCCGAGCAAGCCACCAAAGGATGTCCGAATACCCATTAATTTTCCCCTGTCACTTGGAGTAGTGGTTTTGGCGACGAGGTCGAACCATATCGGCGACCCAAGTCCGGCCAGTACCTGATTGGCGACGTAAATGACAAAGAAAGCTGTGAGTGCAATTGAAGGCGACCGTAGGCCGAAGACCGCAATCGCTATTGCAAAAAAGAAGATTTGGATTCTCTGCAGGATACCCAACTTGAGGGCCCACGGTTTTCGGAAAGGTTCAGAGCGAATGTAGTTAGCGGAAAATATTTGTGGCAGGAAGAACATCAGATAGACCATGATTGGAATTGCTCCAACGGCAATATTATCACCGCCGAGTTTGGCAACGAGGGCGGGGAATACTGTCTGAGGTGAAAGCAGAACGGCGGAGCTCAGGTAAACAGCCCCCTCCAAGACATGAATCCAGAAGTTTCTTCTAGAAACAGATTCGAAATTCATTTGCCGGTTGGGAATTAAAAAGCCGCCCAGGGGCGGCCTTGTGAAGAACTAGCAGTTGCGAGAATTCATTTCTTGAGCTTCTCAGCAAATTTCTGTGCAACCGCCTCGATATCGTAGCCGACTTTCGGGAGATAAATGCCACCGTGTTTCTCCACCATCGATTTCAATGTATCATAGGCATCTGCGCTGCAAAAGAATATCGGCGTCCCGCGATTCGCGCCTTCTTTCTTGGCAAGCTGCAGTAGTGCAATTCCCGGTAAATGGCCCTTGAGGTTTGTGTCCTTGAAGTCGTTATCGAGGATGATAAGGTTGAATGGTTCCGATTTGATCTTGTCCCAAGTCTCAACGCTTGTTGCGGTCTCGGTAATGGTAATCTCATCTTCAACGATTGCGGTCGCGACTTCGAGGGCGAACCCGTGCGATTTACGCTGACCATCGTCGTCGTCTGCAACCAGGACTTTATAAGGCATCGGAGGCTTGTTTCTGTTGCGATGAGCTAGTTTTCAGAAGACAACTTACATTTTTTTAGTTCTAAATACAATATTCTGAAATACCCAAAGATTAGCGATTCTTATTCATTGCTGGAGTAGACTTGCTTTCCGCCCACGAACGTCTTCAAGACCCGTGCATTCAATATTTCATTGTCCGGCACTTTGGCAATGTCGGAAGAGAGAACAACAAAATCTGCAAGCATGCCTTTTTGGAGCGAACCTTTTAGGTGTTCCTCGAACGCAGCCCACGCGCCCCACGTTGTAAAGCTTCTGAGTGCCTCCTCACGTGTCATCTTCTGAGCAGGATACCATCCATTGTCAAACGCCGTTGTATCAGTCATTCCGTCCCTTGAGAATTGAAAATACTTCCGACCGTCTTCAGCGTCTTGTGGTCTCCCCCCTTTATCCTTCCTTGTTACCGCTGCATAGATACCCCAGATTGGATTGGGATTTTCGATAGGAAAATCCGATCCGCCCGGAATAACTACACCGGTGTTCAAGAGCGACCTCCATGCATATGCATAACGAATCCTCTTCGGTCCCAATCGAGCTTCAGCCCAGTACATATCCGAGGTGGCGTGCGTTGGCTGCATACTGGGAATGATGCCGTACTCTTTGAATTTCGGAATGTCTGCCGGATCCATGACCTGAACGTGTTCGATCCGCAACCGACAATCTTTGACAGGCACCTCCTGAAGTGCCGATGTATACATCCGAAGTACAATGTCGTTGCCGCGATCACCGATCGCATGTGTACATACCTGGAATCCGTGCTTGAGAGCATCCACTGTTGCTGAGCGGATCAATTCTTCGCTCGACACCGTGAGGCCCCTGTTTCCCGAATCATCACTGTAGGGCTCGATAAGTGCCGCACCACGGGAGCCGAGAGCACCATCCATGTACATTTTCAATGAACGTATCGTCAGATGGTTGTTGCCAAATCCCATCAACGGTCCCTCCTTCAGGAACTGGGTCCACAAGTCTCCCACTCCACCCACGGCAGCGTAGATCCGAAGCGGCAACTGATCCTCTTCAATCAATTTCTTGTACAGCGCAATTTCTGTTGAGTCTACTCCCATATCGTGCACGCTGGTCAGTCCATCCCTGATGCATTCCTGTGCAGCAAGCTGCATTGCTTCGACTGCTTCCGAATCAGACATTGGCGGCAAATGAGTTTGAACAAGAGGAACGGCATTATCGACAAACACCCCTGTCGGATCTCCCCGGGAATCCTTTATGATTCTACCTCCAAGCGGATCTTGGGTAGACCTGTTGATTCCGGCATCCTGCATTACTTTGCTGTTGACCCAGACGGCATGTCCGTCGACACGGATGAGGTAGACAGGATTGTTTGGTGATACTTTGTCCAAGCTTGCGCGGGAAGGAAACTGTCGTGAACTCCATTCATTCTGATCCCATCCCCTACCCCTAATCCATTGGCCCGTTTTCGACTTCTCCACGCGATGGCGGACGCGTTCAGCAGCTTCCTTCTCTGAACCGGATCCCAGCAAATCGACCGTCATTCTCGCAATCCCGAGTGAAAAAAAGTGCCCGTGCGAATCAATGAATCCAGGGAAGACCGTCTTGCCTTTCAGATCGACCGTGTTCTTTGCTTTGAACTTACGCTCAATATCTGAAGTCGTTCCGGTCCCAACGATTCTATCTCCACGGATCGCGAGCGCTTCTGTAACGGTATTGGCCTCATCCATGGTATACACCAGCCCGTTGACAAAAATGGTGTCAGCAGCTTGTGGATTAGAGTCTACCATCACAATTGCGACGACAACCAGGACCGCAAGGAAGGTAAGAAAGTACCGTAACTGAGAAGACATAGAAATCGCTCCTGCGTGGAAATTGCATCACCGGATTTGAGCTGAACTGTGATGGAACAGACAGACAGAATGCTGAATTCTGGTTCTGGAAGAACAGGTCGTGGAGTAATGGCGAATCGGTCTGTGCAAATTTTGGAATGCCGATGAGCTCGTGGCGACCTTCGAACCAATTCTTGATGCTGTTTCGTGCTTCTAAAATCGAAGGAATTGCGATGCCAATTTACACCTTCGTCGAAGGAATTGCAATCGATTTCACTCGAGAAACTGAGGATTTCGAGAATCATTGGAAGTTCAATGATAAGAGTTCCCGGGAAAATCAAACGCCGTCTACTCTTTTCAAAGTAATTGTTGCTCATTTCGTTAAGAATGCATATTTTCATCCGAAACTTGTTTAGTATCCTCATAAAATTCGAAAATTCCCTATGGCAGCCGAATTATTTGATGAGATCCTCCCTCAGATAGAGAATTCCATTTATCCGTTCCGCATGCCAATCGTTGAATGGAAAATGAAAGAGGGAGAGATTGAAGGAGCTCATAGCCGGAAATTCAAAGACAAATCGTGGCCGAGTTTTCGCATACCCGGATCGTGGGGAAGAAACGACAAAACATTTTGGTTCCGCCGTACGGTTGCCATTCCTCCGGAATGGAGCGGAAGGCCCGTCGTTCTGCTTCTGGATATGTACGAAGCACTCCTCTACCTCGATGGCGAACCATTTCACGGTTTGGACACCAACCACGATGAGATTCTCCTTACGCCAAAGGCACGCACCAATCAAACCTTCCTCCTGGCCATTGAAGCTTACAGCGGACGGAAAAACGACCTGAACAAGGTTCACCGGTCGGAACTCGCTGTGATCGATCCAAACGCAAAAGCACTCTTCTCTTGTCTTACGACGCTACACGAACTGGAAGAAATGTACGAGCATGGATCCCAAGACTCAAAAACTATCAGGGAGCTTATTCGACGCACGCTCGTTTTTCTGAAGTATTTCAAGCCAGGAAGTGAAGAGTATCCCAATGCAATCAGCAGGGCGTACACATTTCTCATGAATGCCGTTGAGAATGAGCCGCAGACCACCCTTCCAGGGCTTGTGCATCTTGTCGGCCAATCCCATCTTGACGTTGCGTGGCTATGGAATCTGAATGAGACAAAGAAGAAGTGCGGCCGCACGTTTTCAACGGCGCTACGCCTCATGGATGAATTCCCGCACTTTAAATTCTCTCAAAGTCAGGCAATTCTGTACGAGCTTACGAAAGAGAACTATCCCTCCCTCCACAAACAAATCAAGCAGCGTGTGGTTGAAGGACGATGGGAACCAGTGGGATCCATGTGGGTAGAGCCCGACTGCAACATTCCCAATGGAGAATCCCTGGTGCGCCAAATTCTCTATGGCAAACGATATTTCAAGAATGAATTCGGCACTGAATCGAATATTCTATGGTTGCCTGATTCATTCGGATTTAGCTGGTCTCTGCCGCAGATCCTGCGGAAGAGCGGAATCGAATATTTCTTCACGACCAAGCTGAATTGGAACGATACTACCAGGTTCCCGTACAATACATTTTGGTGGCAGGGAATTGACGGAACGAAAGTTCTCGCCCACCAGCCGCCGGTCGGTCTTGAAGGCTCGGTGAACCCTCGAGACCTGGCCAAGACATGGGAGGAATTTTCACAGAAAGAACAAAATTGCACCAATGTCCTTCAGACATTCGGGTTTGGTGACGGCGGCGGCGGACCGACGCAGAAGCAAATTGAAGCTTCACGAGTGTTGAAGAATGGAGCAGGCTTGCCTCAATCGACGATCTCTTCTGCCAAAGAGTTCTTTGTCCAAGCGCTCCAACAGTCCGATTCGCTTCCGACGTGGAATTCGGACCTCTATCTCGAGAAACATCGGGGGACATTCACCACGCACGGATGGATAAAGAAAGCGAACCGGCTCGCAGAACGGCAACTGTATGAATCGGAGCTTCTTTCTATACTAGCCCTCCTGAAAGGACATTCGCCACGTTCACGCGTATATCCTCAGAAGGAACTTGAGCAATCATGGAAGAAACTCCTCCTGAATCAGTTTCACGACATCGTGACAGGAACTAGCATCTCTGATGTACTCGAGCAAGCACGCGGTGGCTTTGAAGAAATTAACAAGACCACTTCAGAGATAACACGGCGTGCCTTGGGGGCTCTGACGGAACATACTCAGAAATCGAACAGAGAGTTTCGCTTCTGTCTTTTCAACTCCCTTAGTTGGCAGAGAAGCGAGTATATCGAAGTCGAAGTCAAGACAACTGCAAAGCATTTCTCGGTTACCGATGGAGAGGGAAATGCAGTCGAATACCAAGTGATCAGCACGTCGAAAGAAAGCACCCGGCTGCTCTGTTATGTTGAGAACATCCCCTCCCTTTCATTCTCCTCAATTACTGTGAGACCCGACGCAGGAGAGGCGCAGGAGACAGATCAGTGGGAGATATCTTGGAAGCATATTGAAACGCCACTTTTCAGGATTCGAGTTGATGCGAAAGGTTTTTTCAGCTCGTTGTATGATAAAACTTTGAGGAAAGAGTTGCTTGAAAAGGGAAAACGGGGAAACAGTCTCATTCAGCGAAACGGGTTTATAAAGAATGCAGGGTTGCATACTTGCATACTTGCATACTTGCGTTCTTACTTATTCAGCAACTCTGCAACTCTGCAACTCTGCAAGCTTGCATTCCTGCAATAATGGACTGGGGGATGGCGCTGTCTGATCCGGAAGGTGACTTGCTTTAGCCCGGAATATTCAATATCAAACAGAGACCAAAGTCCTGCTTAAGTCCTTCTTGCAAGATGCTGAAATGAAGACAATTGAGGATAAATGGTGAATTGTGAATTGTGAATAGATGAAATACGCGGAACATGAAACTTCCTGAACCCTTCAAACCCTCCAAACCCTTCAAACCCTCCAAACCCTCCAAACCCTTCAAACCCTTCAAACCCTTCAAACCTTTCAAACCCTTCAAACCCTTCAAACCTTTCATTTGCTTTGAAGCAGCCTGGCGTTAGCTGCAAAGGGAGAACCCTGGTTATTCAAAGCATTCAATGGGATGAGTTCTGGTGATGATGGTTTGATCACATCTCTGATGATTGAATTTCACTATTTCTTCCCCGTCCGGTAAGGACAAACCATTCTACATTGTTTACATGTATATATATCCCAGCCCTTGGTAGCATGTTGATGTGATGAGAACCCCCTGCATAATTTTTGGTTAACGGTCACTCCATCCAAAGCCTTTACCGGGCAGGCATCAAGGCAGAGGGTACAATTTGACGGACATGAGAAATCGACAACGACAGGATCAGCCTCAACTTCTGTATCAATGAGCAGGGCACCAATGTAAACCATATTCCCGTATTCCCGATTGATAAGCAGGGTATTCCTTCCCAGTATTCCCAGCCCGGCTTTGAAGGCAGCATGACGCATCGATAGAATTCCCATGCCTCGTTTCATATCCTCATCCCAAAACAGGTAGGGAACATCCGCCGGAACAGGGACACCCTGAATATCATGCTTTGCAAGATAAGCACAAAGATTCAGGGCGATCTGATCCAAAGCAGTATATAGCAAGTGTGCTGTATGTGAATAGATTACCGGGTTTTCTGCCAGGATCACTTCTGTTGGCATTTTCTTCAGTAAAACAACGACTGATTTACATTTGGAATAGACATCAGTTGGCTTGAATCCTTCCGGAGCACCAGAAAATTTATTGATGTTTGAAATGCCACATTTATCAGCACCGAGTGTGAGTGCAATTGATTTTATATCTTCAGAATAAAGCATAAAATTTTGACGATTTAACAAGGTGTTACTATTTCCTTCTCTTCGAAGAGCTGTTTCCCCCGAAAACTCCTCATCCTCCACTGCCGATTATGAACCCAAATGCATACCAGGCACCATTGTTATTCGGGGCAAACACCGTGATGTCATTCCTGAAGAGCATGAGAACCAAATCAATA
>JADGQA010000054.1 GCA_017882185.1 Bacteroidota bacterium | reverse complement strand
CTGATAGAGCAAGACTCCACACAGGAACATCCCGAACAATTTCAGGCCAAGAGGCAAAAGTCGTTCGATAGGATCGATCGGCTGAGGAGGCAACGGCTCCTGGACCTGAGTGAGTCGTTTGGACGGGTGTTGAAGAGGTGTCAGACTGTGCGAATCCAGGGGTTGATCAGTCACAAATTGCGGTTTTCATTTTGAGATATGACAGGATTCCGGAGTAGTCATATTCGGTTTTTGATCTCTTTGTTGTGACATTCCCACCGTGGCAACCCGAATGTGGGAAAAGGAATCCAGAGATCCTGATGCATTCGGGCGCACCCAGCGATCAAATTACGGTTTTCGCCCCAATTCGCTGAATCGTTTCAATTTACCCTTGATTGCCGCAACAAGGTTCTGTTCTGAAATTGGCTTCGTAAGATAATCATCAACCCCCAATTCTTTTCCTGTGCGAATGAGCACTTCATCACTTAAACCTGTCAGGAATATGAACGGGACCTGCCGGAGATGCTCAAGTTGCCGGATCCTCTCGTAAAAACTGAAGCCACCCATGGTTGAGGTTTCCAGATTAACGTCACACAGGATTAATCCTGGTTTCCATTTTTTGAGGAGAGTGTACGCATCGTCCGATGTTGTAAGTGCCGTGACCTCATACCCATGATCGGCAAGCATCCGGACGAAGAGTTGCAGCATGTCTTCATCGTCATCGATAATGAGTATGGTATGAGAGGGCTGGGATTCATGCTGCGATTCATCGTGGAGCCGCATTTCAAGCTGAAGTTGCCGCTCGTGTGAGATACCCAGTTCTTTGCCCAACTGCTCGAGCGCTATTGCCCGTTGCGGAGTTATGTTGCCGGATGTCCAGGTCTTCTTGAATGCTTTGACATAGACATTTTCTTCGGGGTTACCACCGAGCAATTCCGGCTCAGCCTTCTTGACTTCTTCGTCTTGCGTGCGCTCTTGAACTGTCTTGGCTCGATCGACCTGCTGTCTTCGCTCATCGTCCGCATGGTTCTGTGCTTCAAACTGCTTCCTTCGTTCATCGTCCGCATGTTTCTGTGCTTCGAACTGCTTCGTCCGTTCAGTTTCCTGTTGCTTGGTAAGCTCCGCATCCCTTTCACGTGCGGCTTGTTCAGCCTCTTTTCGAGTCCTTTCACGTTCGGCGTTCTTTTCGTGTTCTTCCTTCAAGAAAGCGAGACGTTCCTCATAGGCCCGGACGTAGACGTTCGCTGGGTCAATTTCCTTGGCGCGAATGATTTCCCGGATCGAATGATCGATCTCTCCCGCTTTGATGAGTTGATCGACCCGTCTCAGGATTTCGCTCGCCGCCTTCCTTACGTCGTCCCTGGGTGTAAGCTGCGCCATCAACAATCCTCACAAGAGTAACAGTATATCATCGTCATTTCGTTTGTTCGCAAGTCCTGCGACCTTATGTTGAATCTGAATTCAAGAGACCAATCAATCATCTCCTCGGTGGAACCGCGATTATCCCTAGTGGAGAAATATCTGCGTTTGCCCCTCGTTCAATGAACCAAGCTCATGAGCAACTTTGTGATCAACAGCTCAGCATAGTATAGCACAAACGTACGACAAACGCCACGCGCGGAATGGCACGAGTCCACGTTAGTCCTGTGCGTCCAGAACCTCATGCCTTTTGATGAGTCCCTACAATTTCGGACCGTCAGAGAAGGAATGCACGTGCTCCAAAAATGAAGATGGTTGAGTTCTCGAATCGAATCCACGTTCCAGCCAACTCTCTATCGCTGAGCATTTTCCCATTTTTCATAATCACCGTGAAGACGAAGTCTCACTTCATCGCCGGCCCCATTCAAGGGTCAGAGTCAGTTGTCGTCCGCTGAAAACCAACTGGTGACCAGCCCATTCATCGCGTTGCTGTCCAAATGTTGTGAAAGTCGCATCCATCAAGAGTCTTCAGCGATCGCGGACATCCCGAACAGATTCCTCGGGCGGCTTAAGCTTCCTGAAGCTTCCAAAGATCAACAAATCATAGACAATCTTTAGTCCACCAGCCAGGAAAAATGGAAGGCTGAGGAGTCCCGGACTGGCAAGGAACACCCCGGTGAGCGCGGGGGAAATGCTCGCGCCCACTGAGCGCGCGATTGTGGTCACTCCGGATGCCGCCGAGCGCTCGTCCTCAGTTACAACAGCCATCGTGAACGATTGGCGCGTCGGCACATCCATTTGAGAGATCGTGAATCGCAGCAGTAACATGGCAATGGCCCATGGAAGCGTCGGCATTAACGGGACAAGGCAAAGCAGAATGTTGGACGGAATGTGAGTAAACACCATGGTGTTCACCAAGCCGATCTTCTTCGCCACCCGCGCAGCCGCCAGAGCCGAGAGACCCGCAATGAAATTGGCACCAAAAAAGATGCCCCCAAGCACATCCACGCTGACCGCAAACTTGAGAAAGAACCAGTACGCGATCATGCTCTGAACGATAAATCCACCCGCAAAAGCATCGAGCCCGAAGAGAGCACTCAATTTCATCACGACGGATCGCGATCGATGCAATCCAAAAGAGGTCCGCACAAACGGAGGCAATGTCGCGCGAGATGCTTCCGCCGCAGAAGACAACTTGAGGAACAGGATTGCCATGAATACTCCACAAGCCGCATAACCGAGTACGAGTGCCCGATACGAACCGACTGCTGTGAACCCGTGGACTTGAAGTGTATGGGCAATCATTCCACCAGCTAACGCTCCAAACGCGCCGGCAAAGGATCCTGCCAGATTGTACCAGGCAAACAGATGCGTTCGTCGTTCGTTTGGCAACAATTGCGAGAGAGCTGCCTGCTCAATGGAGAGAAACGGACCAATTTCCTTTCCGCTCGGACTAATCACACCAATGATTGCGGCTGCAATCAGTAGCACACGGTTTGCTGTAAACGCAAAGACAATTCCCGAGAAAATCATCAGGCTTGCACCAAGGATGAGCATTTCCCGTCTGCCGATCCGATCAGCTCTCGTGGTGATCCAAAGCGACACTCCCGCATCGCCAAGAAGCGTAAGGGTGAACAGCAAACCAATCTCCTGCTCGCTCAGGCCAATCTCTGCCAGATACAGCGCAAGTATGACGGATAGAGATCCGTAGGCGAAGAGTCTCGTGATACTCGTGGTGAAGAGTATGGCAATATCGCGGCTCGAATGGTTCAAATCTGCAGATATCCGTTGGAAAAAGAGAAAACGATTTATCCAGGATAGCTTTGACTCAGCCGGCCCACAGCGAGAAGAATACCGTGCAACAAGGCTTCTGGTCTGGGCGGACAACCGGGGATAAAGACATCAACGGGCAGAATGTTGTCGACGCCGCCACACGATGCGTAGCTCGTTCCAAATACTCCTCCGCCAATTGCGCACGCCCCGACTGCGACGACCACCTTGGGATCAGGTGTCGCATCGAACGTGTGCTTCAATGCAATTTCCATATTGCGCGTGACTGGCCCAGTTACAAGCAGCATATCGGCGTGCCGGGGCGATGCCACGAAATGAATCCCGAATCTTTCGATGTCATGGACGGGATTGTTAAGGGAGGTGATTTCAACCTCACAACCGTTGCAGGATCCGGCGTCCACTTCCCGGATATGGAGTGATCGTCCAAGGAGCTTGTGGATCTTTTCCTTGAGCCGGAGGCCAATTTCTTGAGCAGTAGGATCGTTCGCTTGCGCATGCCGTTCGATTTCGACAAACCTGAATTTCCCGCTTCCATCGTCCCTGTAACGGGCCCTCGTGACGAGATCTTCCTTCTTTGTTGCTGCAAGCTGAAACTCTTTGGTCATTGATATGGCATTCGGGCAGGCAACCGCGCATTCGCCACAAAAGATGCAGTCTCCGTAATTCAGAGAAAGAATTCTCTCAGTCTTGACAGGAATGTCTTGTTGAGGTACAGCGTTGAAACTGATTGCGCCCGTCGGGCAGGCTTCGGCACACTTATCACAGGCAGTGCATCGTTCAAAATCGATGACTGGTTTTCCGAGAAATCCTTCGGGAGGTTCGGCCACGATTGATGGAAAATCGTTCGTGACAACCCCTTCACTGACAAATCGCTGCATAAACTTTAACATAGTGCTATTCGCTCTCAGCATCCTTTGATAGATAGACCCTCGTTCTCAACGATCATTTCCGGAGTACGAGAGGTTGAAGCTCTTATTGATCACGGGGAAATCGGGTATAATGTTGTTCCTGGCGGCGACCGTCACACCCTTCCAGTTATGGAACGAAGGATCCGTTATCTTCCATCGGGTAATCTTCCCGGAGCCATCCGTCATGACCCAATGCACCACTTCGCCACGCCAAGCTTCAGCATATCCCAGCGCAAAACCGCCCGAGGGTATTGGACCGTGGGTAGCCCTCGTCGGTCCTTCAGACAGAAGGTCCTCCAATTGTTCAAGCAATTCGAATGAGTGCCGCACCTCGTCAATCCGGACGTTGAATCGCGCCAGCACATCTCCTTCGTTGTGAAGCGCGGGTTTGAACCGGAGTTGTCTGTAACTGCAGTGCGGATGATCACGACGGAGATCCCGGTCAATTCCTGAAGCCCGTCCTGCAAGTCCGATGACTCCGAGACGAAAAGCTTCTTTGTGAGTGAGCTGGCCTGTCGTTTCCAGCCGATCCAGAGTCGACGAACTTGACATCGCTATCTCGACCAGATTCTCGAACGACTTTCTCTGATTACGCGACACATCGTGCAAGGTCTGTCGTTTCGAAGGAGTATCTTCGATGTTTCTGCGAATCCCGCCTATGGCAGCCATTCCGCGCAAAAGTCTGCTTCCCGTCAATATCTCGTTCGATTGCAGAAGCTGTTCTTTGAGATGAGAGGCCATCGACGCCCCGACACCGTAGCCGACATCGAGCATGATGGCGCCGATATCCCCAATGTGATTATAGAGTCGTTCAAGTTCGAGCAGAATCGTGCGGGAAACCAGGGCTCTCTCGGGTATCTCAATTGCGCTCATGCGTTCGATGGCGTGGCAAAACGCAAGTGCGTGACCGAACGAAGTATCTCCCGAGATACGTTCTGCCAGGAAGACGGTCCGTTCCGGGGTGAGTCCCTCGCCGATTTTCTCAGTTGCCTTATGCGTATAGAAAAGCTGGGCTTCCAAATTGATGATGGGTTCTCCGGCAACGCTGAATCTAAAATGCCCGGGTTCGATGATTCCTGCGTGCACTGGTCCCACCGGGATTTCAAAGATTCCCTCCCCCTCGACGCGTTTGAATTCAAAATCGCCCCGAACCCGCGGCACCTTTTGGTCGGCCTTGAAATCTTTCAGCATGGGATGGACATCTTCGGGCCAGTCAGGGTGTGATGCCAGCCGGTAAATATTCGGGAAAGCAATGATTCCGAACCAATCCTTCATCTCGCGTTCAAACCAGTTCGCGGATTCGACGTGCGTTGAAATCGAAGGGAGCTCCATGTTTCGCGGATCCACAGGAACACTGAGGATAAGAAACAAATCGTCGTGTGCCACGGAAAAAATATAGAGAACGGACAACGACCTTTTCGTGGATCGCTCGTCCACGGGAACGAGAGTCACGAAATGTGCTCTGAATGACTTCACAAGCGTCGAACAAATTTCGACCAGGCTCCCGACAAAACGGGGATCCAGCGTCAGATATAACTCGTTCGGCGCCACGGATGTCTCAACAGTGAGCCGGTCGCCCCACGTTTCCTTTAAAAGGAGACTGTATTTAAGTTTTGGGTCCATAATCAATTAGCCTGCCATAACCGTGGCAGCATTGCGCAGCAACGTCATCAGCGGCGCAGGGATGAGAAGACCGAAGCACAGCAACAAGAGAGCCAGTGCCGCGAGAAGAATCCGGGTCATCGGGGTGGAATCGATTTGTCTCTCCCTCCCCTCCGAACTCCCGAATGCCATCTTGCTGGCATAGTAAATAAAGCCAACGAACACCGTCGCTACGCTCACGAGAAATACGATCGTCGGCAAGAAGTGGCCTGCGGTGAATCCGGCGGTCACGATAGTCAACTCGCTGACAAACAAGCCGAATGGCGGCCATCCCGTCACGGCAAACACTCCAATTAAAAAAACTGTCGCCGTGAATGGCACAACGTGCACGGCACCTTCGATGCGGCGCATAATCTTTGAATGATACGCCAACCTGAGATTTCCCGCCGAGAAGAACAGGAGGAGCTTGACAATGGCATTGTTGAGCATATGCAACAGAGCGCCAAGGTATGCCAGTGGTGTGGCGAGACCGATCGCAAACGCAATAATTCCAACGTGCTCGACGCTCGAGTACGCCAGCAATCGCTTGATGTTTTGCTGGAGAAGAATGAAGGGCACAGCGATGATGATGGATCCGAGGCCAAATATGATCAGCAATGTTGAAGTAAATTCGTGGCCAACCGCCTTGTTCACCAACACCGTGAATCGCATAAGCGAATACAGCGCAACATTCACAAGCCCTCCCGCCATCAGACCGCTGATCGGAGCCGGCGCTTCCCCGTACGCATCCGGTTTCCAGGTATGCATCGGTGCGAGCCCGGCTTTCGTCCCAAATCCGATGAGGATGAAGACATACGCAAGCCGCAAAATCGCCGGATCAAGCTTTTTGGCAACGATCATCAACGTGGTCCAAAGGAGCGAAGGCGAGGACGATCCCGCAATCGTTACCGAGGAAAAATATGTCAAAATCACGCCGAAGAGAGCGAGGGCAATCCCCACGGAGCAGATGATAACATATTTCCAGGCGGCTTCCAGCGATCGCTTCGTGTCGTAGAATGCCACAAGAAACGCAGTTGCGAGTGTCGTCGCCTCTGTCCCGATCCAGAGGAATCCAAGGTTGTTCGAAAGGAGAACAAGCACCATCGTGAAAAGAAATACATTGAGGAGTGCATAATAGAGCCTCAACTGGCCGGCGGAAATAGTTCCCGCCGCAACATGAGCATTCAGGTAGCCGAAGGAATACAGAGCTGTCGCAAACGCGCTTCCTGTAACAATGGCTGCAAGGAGCGCCGACAACGCATCCGCATAGAAGAATGCGTTGGGCGACGACAGGAATGTATGCTTCAGTACTTCATGAGCAAGGACCAATGCCGACAAAAATGTGAGTCCTGTTCCTGTGGCTGTCACACTCTCAAGAACCCTGCGGCCGGGCGAGAGGGCACAGACGATGGCACTAACAAACGGTATTCCAAGTAGCAACGAAAAAAGTACGATGCTCAATGTCGAAGGCTCCTCATGGCAGCAATGTCAATTGTCTCAAACGATTTGTTGATCCGAAAGACAAACAGCCCCAGGATCAGGGCTGCGACAAGGATGTCAAAGAAAATGCCGACTTCGACGATCAGGGGCATCCCGTGTGTGATGGAAAGTCCGGATAGGAACAGACCGTTCTCCATCGTGAGGAGACCGATGATCTGCGTAACGGCCTTTTTGCGACTGATCATCACGAACAAGCCGATCAGCATCACCGCGATGGAGATCGGCAAGACCTTCGTCGTGAACAGGCTGCCTGCGCGCTGCACTTGCAGGATCGGCTGTGCCACGGAATTCGAGAGAATAACAATGGCACCGCAAATAATGAGCGACACCGTAATATTGATGCTGAAATCGACCTCTTTCCGCACTCGAATGCGGTCGATCACTTTGTTGAGCAGAAGTGGAATCGTGAACGCTTTTACAACGAATGTAAGAACAGCGGCAGTCAGGATATGAGTTTCTCCATACCGCACAGCGATCACGAGGGAGAGCATACCGAGGAGGATCGATTGAAATGCAAACAACCTAACGTAGAAGGTGAGACTCTTGCTTGAGATAATCAGGAATGCGGTAACGAGAATTCCTGTGGCAAGGATGTCGACGGATCGAACGAGCGTTTGTTGATCGATGATTGGCATACCGTTATGCACCGACAATGAAATAGAGGATGAGCGACAGCAGCGACAAGATGAAAGCCGTCATGAGCAGGTCGGGCACGCGAAAGAGACGAAGCTTGGCGTTTGTCGATTCAACGAGCGCGATTCCAATTGCCAGGAGAGTCATTTTTGCCACGAAGGCAACAATGGACACGCCGAGCGCTGCAGGCGAGAGAACGGTGGCGAGCCCAATGGGAAAAAACAGGTTTGCGAGGAGCGACAGGAATATGACCATCTTCATCTGAGACGCCCACTCAATGAATGCAAGATACCGTCCCGAGTATTCAAGGATCATCGCTTCGTGAATCATGGTCAACTCGAGATGTGTTTCGGGATTGTCCACGGGAATCCGCCCCGTTTCCGCAATGGTTACGATGAACAGCGCCACGAATGCGAGGAGATGCGACGGGTTAAAGATGGATGCAGGCGTCGTCGATAGGCTCCGGACGACAATACTCAGGTTCGTGGAACCGGCGGTAACGGCGACCGCAAAAATGGAGAGCATCATTGCAGGCTCGACGATCGACGCAATAGACATTTCCCGGCTCGAACCGAGTCCGCCGAATCCGCTCGCGGTATCCAAACCCGCCAGCGCGAGAAAGAATCTTCCCAGGGCAAGCAAATACGCAACGGTGATGATGTCGCCGATCCAATGAAATGGGAGCGGCGCAAACACCGTTGGCACCAAGATTACAATCACAAGTGTGGAGGCAATGAGAAGATAGGGGGTAAAAGAAAATAGCCAGGAGGCGTTTTCCGATATCACGACCTCCTTCTTCAACAGTTTCGTCAAATCGGCATACGGCTGAAAAATTGAGGGACCCCTGCGGTTCTGAATTCTGGCCTTCGTCTTCTTGATGATCCCGAAGATAAACGGGGCCATCAGCACCGTAACACCAAGTTGCAGTATCAACAAAAGCGCGTTTGTGATAATGTCATTCATGACTTTGCAGATTCGATGCCTTCACCCTGTTGCCCATAGCAGAATGATCAGTACGATGAAGATGTAAGCAAGATATGATTGAATATGACCGGTTTGAATTCTCCTGCCGAAACGCGCAACCGAAAGAATTCCCCGCATCGCCGGCTTGTACAATTTTTCTTCAAAGATGTGTTCCATCGTTACTTCATAACGGATCTCTGTCTTGAAATACGGTGAAACATCTTCCGAGATTTCGATTTCATGTCTTGCCCTATAGATCGAGGAAAATATCAATCGGATAGGCTTGCTGAATCCCGTTGCGGTGTATTGCATTCTCGGACGCAACGTCTCAATCCCACACACCCAGGTCTTCGCAATTCTTGTCCGCAGTTTCCCTCCCATCAGAATTCCGGCGACGATGGGAAGTCCTGCAAACCCTGCTAGGAGTGCAAGCATCAGGGCAGGTGCGATACTCGTCGATGGACTCGCTGAAAGTATCATCGTGGGGCCCACGAGGCTCACCTCATTCGTCATCGAAGCTCCGAGCAGAGAAGCTGATAACGGATTCAGCGCTGAAAGCGCAATCCCGGGAAAGATCCCGAGGACAACGCAACCGAGGGCCAGTATGCCCATTGCCACGAGCATGCTTCGCGGTGATTCCTTTGCTTTGTCGGCAGCGTTCGATCGAGGCAAGCCAAGGAACGTAATGCCATACGCTTTGACAAAACACGCAGCCGCCAGGGCCCCCGTGAGAGCGAGAAGCGCGACTGTGACAGGAATAGCCAGCTTGACAGTCAGATCTGCGGTCGTGAAACCAAGGAGCAATGCCTGGAACGTGAGCCATTCACTGATGAATCCGTTCAACGGCGGAAGTGCCGAGATTGCGACTGCACCTATCAAAAAGAAAAAGGATGTGTAGGGAAGTTTTTTGGCCAATCCACCAAGTTCCTCGATATTTCGCGTATGGGTTGCACGCACAACGGATCCCGCTCCAAGGAACAGCAATCCCTTGAAGGTCGCATGGTTCAGCACGTGATAAAGTCCGGCGATAAGCGCCAGCGCAGCCACGGTTTTGTTTCCCGTCGAATTGAAGACCAACGCAGCCCCTACCCCCATGAGAATGATGCCGATGTTCTCGATGCTGTGGTAGGCGAGAAGTCTCTTCAGGTCGTGTTCCATTAACGCGTACAACACACCGAGCACGGCAGAGACGACTGCGACGGCAAGGACGAGGATTCCCCACCACATGGGACCTGTGCCAAGCAAGTCAAACGAAACCCGCACGATGCCGTAGATTCCGGTTTTGATGATTACACCGGACATCAGCGCGGAAATATTGCTCGGCGTGGCGGGGTGGGCTTCCGGAAGCCAGATGTGAAGCGGCACGATTCCAGCTTTAACGCCGAATCCTATGAAGGAACAGAGAAATATCACGGACTTAAGTGTTGGAGTGATCTGGTGTGCATTGCTCCTCAGCGCGGCGAAATCGAATGATCCTGCCTGCACAAAGAAGACCAGAATCATACCGGTCAGGATTGCCGTTCCGACATGGCTCATCACAACGTAGAGAAACCCGGCTCGACGCGATGCTTCGTCGTCATGCTCAAACACGATGAGAAAGTATATCGTAAACGACATGACTTCCCACGCGAAGAGAAAGAAGACGAAGTTCGCCGCCGACAACAGTGCGACCAGCGTGAGAAAGAGGGTATTGTACAGGAATATGAAGAGTCCGACGTGTCTCTTGTGAAAATACTCCGACGTGTATCCGAGAGAATAGAGTGAAATAGCAGCTCCGAGGAATGAGGCAGTCCCAAGGAAAAATGCAGAGAGCTGATCGACGGTGAAAGCCATGGCCCCTAGTGGAGTCGTTTGCGGCAACTCCAGGTGGAGCGACTGACCAGAGAGAAAAATCGAAAATGAAAGGAGAAGACCGGCGACGGAGCCCAGGCAGGAAAGGATGAACCCGACGTTCTTTCCGGCTTCGGCAACTTTGAGGGCAGAATCGCTCGCCAGCCGCTTCCTCGGAATGAAAATCAAACCTGATAGCGCGCCAGCTGCATAGAAACCAAGAGTGAGAAAGAAAAGCAGATCGTTGTTCAGTTTGTTTGTCTCCGTGAAACTCGAATCATAGCGGAATAAGGAATGCAGAACTCTTCAAGTTTGCCTGGCCAAAACTTGCTCAGGACCGAATAGGAATCGGGAGAAAGAGGGGCGGGCTTAAATTCGACTGATCAAGGCAATTTGACTCGTATTGGGAGACGGCGTATAGGTAAACAGCTGGATTGCCGACTTTAAGAATGCAGAGGTTCATTTCCAATGTACTATTCAGAATTCTCAAAACTGCTTCTACTTTGAGTCCAGCAAATAGAAAAGCGCATCTATACCCACGTCCGTCTATTAAGGAATTCCCGGACTTCGGGAAGAGGCGCCAAAAAGAAATTACAAGAAATCTATCGTACAATCAACTTTTTTGGCCAGACATTGGTGTCCGAAATAGTGCTGGATGCAGGCGAGCAATCAAGATTGGCGGGTAAGCAACCCGTCCGACCGAATGACAGTCGTTCGGGAGGTCCCAAGACGCCACACCTCGTGTTTCGAATTCTTTCCTCAAACGAAACAGGATATTTCTTTTTCAAGAAAATGCATTATCATTCCATCAAGACAGCAGACTGAAATCGAAGCGGACGATTCCCTTTACCTCAACCATAGTCGCCATGAAAAAAACAATTCTTTGCATCGCCTGGCTCTTTTCTCTTGTGCTTTGCTCTTCCTCAAATGCTCAGGTTACTACCAACGAAGTGACCCTTGATTTGAGCAAAGCGAAGTACAAAATCAGCAGAAATATTTATGGACATTTCTCCGAGCACCTGGGCCATTGTATCTACGGCGGATTCTGGGTCGGTGAGGACTCGAAGATCCCCAACGTGCGCGGCATCAGAACCGATGTCGTCGATGCTATGAAAAGAATCAAAGCTCCTGTGCTTCGCTGGCCGGGCGGCTGCTTCGCTGATGAATACCACTGGAAAGATGGGATCGGTCCTCGATCAACCCGGCCGTCGATGGTGAATACAAATTGGGGCGGAGTGACCGAAGATAACAGTTTCGGGACACACGAGTTCCTCGATCTGTGCCAACAGATCGGCTGCGAACCCTTTATCACCGGCAACCTGGGCAGCGGGACAGTCCAGGAAATGTCGCAATGGGTTGAGTACGTCAACTCGGACAATATCAGTCCCATAACGGAACAGAGAAAGAAGAACGGGCGCGACAAATCCTGGGGTGTGACGTTTTGGGGAATTGGCAATGAATCGTGGGGATGCGGCGGCGATATGAAACCGGACTATTACTCAGACGTCGCCTTGCGCTACGGAAGTTTCTTGAAAAACTATGGCAGTAACCGGATCAAGAAAATCGCCGTTGGACCACACGACGATTATTACGATTGGACGAATGTCGTGATGCGTCAGATGGGGAATTCGATATGGGGACTTTCGCTGCATTACTATACGTGGTGCAACGACATACACGCAACCGACGTCACGGAAAAGAACTGGTACAGCACCCTGCAAAAGACCTTGAGGATGGAAGAACTCATCGAAAGGCATTCCGCAATCATGGATCAATACGATCCGGGCAAGAGCGTTGCGCTTGTCGTGGATGAATGGGGAGCCTGGTACGCGGTTGAGCCTGGGACAAATCCCGCCTTTCTGTTTCAACAGAATACGCTTCGTGACGCGCTGGTCGCAGGCATCAATCTGAATATCTTCAACAACCATTGCAACAGGGTGAAGATGGCAGCCGTTGCGCAGGCAGTCAACGTGCTGCAGTCGGTCATTCTGACGGATGGCGACAAGATGGTTCTCACTCCCACGTACGATGTATTCGACATGTACAAAGTGCACCAGGATGCGGTGTTGATTCCGACATCTCTCCACACCGACAGCATTTCAATTCAAGGCGGAAAAATCCCAGCACTCAGCGTATCTTCTTCGATAGACAAGGATGGAAAGATCCACGTTACGATCTGCAACTTGAGCACGATTAAGGATGAGATGCTCAGTTGCGGCTTCAAATCATTTGCTGTTCAATCTGTGTCCGGACGAATTCTGACATCGGACCAACTCAATGCAGACAATACGTTCGAGAATCCGGACAACGTGCGAATAAAGGCATTCGGTGGATTCAAAACGTCTGCGCACACTGTCGAAGTCACACTCCCAAAGCATTCGGTCGTGGCACTCGAATTGACAGGCATTTCAGAAGTTAAGGCTCCGATTGTCGACGTAGCAAAATTGAAGCACGGGCTCGTATTCAAGTATTATGAAGGGAATTGGCAGCGCTTGCCCGATTTTTCGGAGATGAAGCCATTGCGTTCAGGAACAGTGACCAGCCTGGTGTATCCGGAAGGAACGGCGGAGCTCAACTTCGGGCTTGCATTCGGTGGTTACATAAAGATCGAAGCCGATGGAATGTATGATTTCTTCCTGACATCCGATGACGGCTCAAGACTGACCATAGACAACGAAGAGGCCATCCTCAACGACGGCCTGCATGCGATGGTTGAAGTGTCTGGCTCTGTGTTCCTCAAGAAAGGGTATCACGCCATCGGGGTGTCGTTCTTTCAGGCAGGAGGAGGAAGCGGACTGAAGCTCATGATGCAGGCTCCGGGGAAAGAGAAAATGCCGGTGAGTGATGAGATGCTGTTCTATCAGGCAGAAAAATGACCGTCATCTTCCTCTGAGTTTTCTATGAGAGATGACTGTCATTTGCACTAGTCTGACCAATCCGCGAGACCGCACGGAGAATTCTTTTCTTCCTGCCGCCGAAGGCCTGAGAATGTCATGGCGCCGAAAGGCGCCATTCTAAATGGATGCACACTGCGTGTGCTACATTCCAAGGCTTCCAGCGGGTATTTGTTTTTGAATATGGCCATTGTCTCCCTCGTGAGGATTTGATTAATCAAATCCTTACAAAAACAATCTCGGCAGCGGCCATATTATTCCGGATCGAATTTCTTCTTCAGATTTCCGGTCGCACCGTCACTGCTTGTATTATTCATGGTCGTCCAATTGCTGTTCCCCCTTCGCAGCGGAATCCGCGTGCTTTGCCATCTCTTTCGCGATCTCCGCGTATTCTTCTTCCACCGTAAGTTTTCGAGCGTTAATCAACACTCTGATCCAGAATGCAATCATTACGAAAACGCACAACCAATAGAACCAAAGCGATCCTCGGATCACGTACACAAACAGACCATACCCAGCCAATACCAGAACCCAATAGAATCTCTTGAGCCTTGCCACAATTTCGTTTGACTGATCGGGAATTTCGGGTGTGCGTGTATCTTGAGGGCGTGTGTCTGGCGGAATTGCAGGAGACTGCAGGACTTTTTGTTTCAAAACTTCAATTCCACCCCGTCTTGAGATTTCTTCATTCGTAAGCGCAACGGCATCAGGTGTGTACTCGTCCGACTTGTTCTCTACGATTGCAAGCAGGGATTCATCTGACATCGCTCTAAGGCACGCTCTGAGATCCGGGTCCACGGGTTTAGTGGTTTCTTGGTTTAGAATCTCTTGTAAGGACGTTTAATTAAACGATCTTAGAAAGGGGATTAAAGGATGGTCTCGAGGCTCTACCCCTCACTCACTATTTTCCGTTGCACGCGGCCTCAAGCTCTGTTACCAACTGCTTTCGCCGCTCGGTAGGATCCCCCCGGTCACTGATGCCATCCAGGAGGTGGGTGCGAAGCAAAGCACGCTGCAGATTAGTCCATCCAGTCTTCCAATGCGGAAGGGGATCTTCTGTCTCCTTCCCAGTTGGCTGGATTGTCTCGAATGTAATTGCGGATTCGATCCAGATCTTTTTGATTACGGATAATGTGATCATGGAATTTCGATTGCCAGACAAAATCAGGGTAAACATTCGTGTGGCACCAATTTGTCACCGCAGATTTGTATGACCTGACGATCGTTCCCAATGACCCCTTTTTCGGGGAAATGTCGGACATGGTTTTCGAATTGTCCTTGGTAGCGACGTTGCATGCAACGTCGCTAACGCGATCACCTTTCAATTCAATAATTCGGTGAATGTGGTTGGGCATAACAATGAACTGGTCTAGCGTAACAGCATTGTGATGCTCTGGTATTTGCAGCCACAATTGATGAGCAGTTTCACCTGCAGCATTCCTCAATACAATGCCATTGTTGACTTCGCCAAACAATTCTTTCATGCTGCCAGTACAGATCGTTACAAAGTACTTCGCAGGAGTTCTATAATCCCACCCTTTCAGCCTTCTCGATTCGACCCGATATTTATTTCTGAAAAGCTTCAATCGTATCTATGCTACCTCGCATTGCACGCCGGTTCCAACTCGGCAATCAACTGCTTATGTCGTTCGGTAGGATCGCCGCCGGTCACTTCTGCCATCCAGGATGTCGGATCGAATTGCGTGACGCACGGATTGTCCCCCATGAGATGATTCATCAGACAATCGCGAATGTCCCCTTTCCCGATATAGATCCAGACCGCTTGTTTGAAAAGACCGTATACCCCGATCTGGCCTTTGGGCAAATCCTCGATGACGGCCCTGGAATACTCGCGTGGCAATTGCTGCATAAAGGGCATATGTGCGTCCTTTCAAAAATCTTTATTGAAGTTCCTGAACTATTGTCAGAGACTGACAGCGCGTTCCGATGAGAAGATAATAATTGCAGTTTGGAAATGACAGTGAATTCTGTCTGGCCGGAGGCGTTCAGCTGAAAGCGTAAGAACGTGACGCACGCCAGTGCGTCACTATTTGGGAGCCCTACGCGCGACGTTGGTCATCCATGGTACCCGCTCTTTCCGGGCGGCGGTGTTCAAAAGCAATATGCACCGCACGTTTCAATTTCCATTTTCGCGGTCACCCCCGTAGGGAGCGACCGAAGCCCGGCTCTACCGGATCCCGCAAAGCGGAGAATCTGACCTACCAAAAGCCCACAATCGGTTTACTCACACACTCTGGCGGATGTCAGATCCTTCTCCCGATCTTCAATCGGGATCAGGATGACTCTTGCCCCACATGTGTAGCCGGTCAGGTCACTTGGACCCAAGCATCTTTATGTTTCTTTGCACGGAGAGTAATACAAGAAAGATTGCCAGGAACGCCATTGTCGATACGGCCGAGGCAATGACAATGAGGCTTTCGTATTTGCCGGAGGCCTTCGACATCAGATTTTCCTGATAATCGGCTTCAACCTTATCCAATTTCTCTTTATGGGCGGACGATTGCTCCGTATACATTTCTATAAATGCTTCGAGCGGTTTGAGACGCTCTTCCTGAGGAAACTCCCGCAACACCGAACAAAGCTGTTCAAGCGCCACATTGGATTCGTGAGTGTCGGTGAAATTTCTGGTAAAATCGGCCATTCTTTGAGCAATGCCGACGTCTGTTACGTATTGCCCTTCGGAAAGAGATTCCCTGGGTTCCCAGGAATAGGTGGGCGACGGGAGTAGTTGCCGCAGGGTGTCAACATAACTATTGAATCTTGATTCCTCCAGGTCTGCGGTGGGACTTGCAGGTGTCACGGCGGAGGCAGATGGAACGCTCTTTTTTGTATCCATGTGTTGTTTGACGTCGGATGCCGTCAACAGTACGGGTTTGGGATCCTGGCCTCGTGTCGACGGAGTAAGACTCCAACCCATGTAGAACACGCCAATGAGAAGAACCAGCATGGAGATGATGGCAAGTGTAAGAAAGAAATATCGTGAGACACGAAAGACAACGTTCTCTTCGAGCTTTTCGAGCAGACCTGCTTTTTCCATTGGATCCTCCCTGAAGTTGTGGTTGTGAGTGAGCTGATGCTGTGTCTCAAACGGTTATTGGATTGTCCTGCGAAGGCGCGCGTTGCGCGACTTGGACAATCCCTTTTCAAATGCGGGAGCGGCTGTCCCGTTGCAGGCGGGGTCGTGGTGAGGTGTGTCAACCGCCGTTACTTCGAGCGGACGAGCACACCAGGATTGGGAAATGCTTTGTCGTCCTCAGCAAAGCGAACGACAAAGGCGCGAAGTTCCTCTGTGGTCGCCGTGAGAATAATATCGTCGTCGCGACGCACA
>JADGQA010000225.1 GCA_017882185.1 Bacteroidota bacterium | reverse complement strand
ATTCTGTACCTCGTTGCCACTCCGATTGGAAACCTCGAGGACATCACTCATCGGGCTCTCCGCGTCCTTGGAGAAGTCGATCTTGTTGTCTACGAGGAACGGAAGGAAGGAGCCAGACTTCTTCGTCACTTCAATCTCGAGAAACCCGTGGAAAGCTTGAATGAGCACAATGAGGCTGCATCAACCTACATTATCCTCGACAAGCTCAAGGAAGGAAAGTCCGTAGCATTGGTATCCGATGCCGGCACCCCGGTTTTCTCCGACCCTGGGCGACTTCTCGTGCGAAAGGCAACGGAACAAAACATCAAGGTCGTGCCCATCCCGGGCGCATCCTCGCTCATGCCGGCATTGACCGTTTCAGGATTTCCTATCGACCAGTTTGTATTCTACGGATTTCTTTCCCCCAAGCGCAACCGCCGTTTGGTTGAACTGCAGGAATTGAAGAAGGAACGAAGAACCGTCGTCTTGATGGATGCGCCGTACCGGTTGGTTCAGCTGGTGAGGGACATTGCCGAAGTACTGGGGAACGCACGCAAGATTTGCGTGGCATTCGATCTCACGTTACCGACAGAGGAAATTTTCCACGGGACCGCGACTGAACTCTACCAGAAGTTCGCGAGGAGCGAAAAGAAAGGTGAGTTTGTGCTTATTCTTGACTGCACCGGAAAGTAGTTCGTTGCTGCCCGCCTCAAGAGAATTCTACTAGAACTCATCTCAAAAACACTACACGTCATGCTGAACTTGGTTCAGCATCTACTCTTTGGCCTGCAATAGATCCCGAAACGCATTCGGGGTGACATACCGGGTATTTTTGAGATGGCCTCTACGTACCTCTCTACGGGATTTTCGGAGATTGGTTGTTTGGAACTTCCGGATCGGGCGGAGGCAGTAACACCGCACAAGAAACCACCGTTGTCCAGAGACCGTTCTTGTCACCCTCTGCGGATTGTGTCACATTGAAAGTGCGGACGATCTTCCCCGACATCTTGTATATTTTTTCCCGTTCGTCCCACGCCGTATTAGGATCGAATTCGACTCCGAGCGTTGAGGCCAGCATCGTCGCCGCGAGGTCTTCCGCATAATCGCCAGCCCTCTCGTCCGTTTCCCCGTACGGGTGATGTTCCGACAAATAGCCGTACTGTGATTCATCGGAAGGCTGAGCAACACCGATGGACGAGGCGATGAGCCTGTTCGGCTCGTTTGTTGCGTTTCGGGCCATGACCACGAAAGTAATCGCTCCCGATTGGAGCAATTTCAGTCCGTCTTCCTTGGTAATCCTCTTGCAGCCGGGCGGATAGATGCTGGAGACCGTGACAAGGTTACACTTTTCGATTCCTGCGCTCCGCAAGGCTAATTCGAAGGATTGAAGGTAGTCCTTGTGCCTACCCACGCCCTTTGTGAAGAACATCTTTTGAGGTACAAACACGGTCTCATCTCCATCTTATAAGGTTAGTAACTTTCTTTCTACCAATGAGTTGTATTTACTGCAAGATCTTAAGGAACCGAAGCTTTCCGACTTTAACAACAAACTCGCGTTTTGTCGGAAGTGCTTCGTTGATATCTGTAACTTTCTCTCCGTCAATTGAAACACCCCCTTGCTCAATCAGTCGGCGCGCATCGCTTTTGGAAGACGCGAGACTTGCACTGACAAGAAGAGTAGCAATGTTCTTGATGCCGTTTTCCGTCCTTATTTGGAATTCCTTTACTTCATCCGGGAGGCTCTTGTCCACGAATATTCGGTCGAATTCTTCTTCCGCCTTTTGAGAGAGTTCGGCATTATAATAGAGTTCTACGAGGGCTCGGGCAACCTGGCGCTTCAAATCCCGCGGGTTGGCCGATCCGTTCTCGAATTGTTTATTGATTTCTTTCAGTTCCTTGTTCGGAATATCTGTCGTCAACTCAAAGTAAGAATAGATGAGCGAATCCGGTATCCTCAATGTTTTGCCGTAAATATCTTTCGGAGTATCGCTGATGCCGATATAGTTGTCATATGACTTGCTCATCTTCTCCTTGCCATCGGTTCCGACCAACAGTGGCATGGTCAGGATGACCTGGGGTTCCAGTCCAAACTCCTTCTGAATATCGCGCCCGACAAGCAGATTGAATTTCTGATCTGAGCCTCCCAATTCCACATCCGCCTTGATCACAACTGAGTCCATTGCCTGCGCGAGGGGATAGAGGAATTCGTGGACGCTGATCGGTTCTCCCGCTTTATAGCGATCCGTGAAATCATCGCGCTCAAGCATCCGTGCCACCGTGTACTTGCTTGCCAACTGAATGACATCGGCGAAACTCATTTTTGCCAGCCACTCGGAGTTGTACAACATCGTAATGTGTTGTGCCGAAAGAATTTTTGTGGCCTGTTCGAAATAGGATTGCCCGTTTTTGCGTGTCTCTTCAAGTGATAGAGAAGGCCGTGTCTTGCTTTTTCCGGTGGGGTCCCCGATCATTCCGGTAAAATCGCCGATAATCAGGATTGCCTGATGTCCAAGCATCTGGAATTGACGGAGTTTTCGGAGGACGACCGAGTGACCGAGATGGAGGTCCGGTCGGCTCGGATCGCAGCCGAGTTTGACGTTGAGCGGTTTCCTGGTCTTGATGGACTTCTCAATCTTCCGGGCAAGATCTTCTTCGGGGATGATCTCGGTCGTGCCTCGCTTTACGAGGTCCATCTGTTCGTTGAGTGGCGGGAACAATTCTTAGGTGTAGCTCCTACGTAAGGTCCTTGAGATGTTTCGCTCTGCTTCGCGCTTCTTGATTGATTCGCGCTTGTCGTAGCTTTTCTTCCCGCGCGCCACGGCAAGCTCCACTTTTGCGTACGGGCCTTTGAAATACATTGATAGTGGCACCAGGGTCAATCCATGTTCGGATACACTGGAAAAAAGCTTTCGCAACTCCTTCTTTTGTATCAGGAGCTTGCGTGTCCTCACCGGGTCGTGGTTGTTGATGTTCCCTTGTTCGTACGGGTTGATATGAAGGCCGAGCAGCCAGAGCTCACCGTTCTTGATAATCGCATAACTATCCTGCAGGTTGGCGTTTCTCTTGCGGAGCGATTTTACTTCTGTTCCTTTCAGCACGATACCTGTCTCGATAACTTCAAGAATCTGATACTCGTGCCGCGCTTTCCTGTTGGAGACAATGAGCCGCTGTTCGGTCTCAACCATGCCGTGAAAATTTTGATTTCAACATAAAGGAAAAGTGAACAAGAATCAAATGAAAATGCGTAAATCTCGACGATCCGCCTGGCACATGAAGTGAGACGCGGGTGACTTCCTTAGGAGAACGATGAGACACTTCACGAGTCAATCAGAAATCCAAGTCGGATGATCGACGAAGACGATTGCTTGGGAGGGGACAAGCTCATCTTGGCAACCATTGTGCATTCAAGAATCGGGCACCACAGAGCAACTGGCTCGATGTCACCGTTTCATTCCTTTGTCCCGGGACTCTTATGAGTGCGACGGAATCGACATCCGAATGAAATCATTGGCAAATGAGCGTGTTTACGGTTGGTTGTTTTTTCCGGCAGAACTGGTTATATTGACCAAGTTGCGTCTCATTGTTGACAATTTTGATTACGAAATTAATAAATCTGAGAGGTACATGATGGCTGAACGACAATTCGACTTAACAGTTGTGGGTGCTGGTCCGGGCGGATATGTGGCTGCTATTCGCGCTGCACAACTGGGCATGAAGGTTGGAATTGTGGAACGGGATAAACTTGGCGGAATCTGTCTCAACTGGGGTTGCATTCCCTCGAAAGCCCTTCTGAAGAGTGCCGAATTGTATAACAATTTCAAGAAGGCTGAAGAATTCGGGATTACCTGCAAAGACTTGAAGTTTGATTTTGGAAAGATCATCAAGAGAAGCAGGGATGTTTCGGATCGCATCACCAAGGGCGTCGAATACTTGATGAAGAAGAACAAGATTGATGTCATTGCAGGCACCGCCAAACTGACTGGTAGGGCGTCGCTCGAGATTACCAATAACGGCAAGGTGACTGATACCATCAAAACGAAGAACATCATTCTGGCCACGGGTGGGAGACCGCGCTCCATTCCCGGCGTGACGATCGATCGACTGAAAATCATCACGAGCACCGAAGCAATGACCTTGGCAGAACAACCTAAATCGATGGTTGTGATTGGCGGAGGAGCGATCGGAATTGAGTTTGCATATTTCTACGCCTCACTCGGGACCAAGGTAACGGTTGTTGAGATGTTGCCTTCGATCCTGCCTAACGAGGATAAAGAGATCACCAAGATCCTTGAGTCGAGTCTTAAGAAACTGGGAATCGAAATCCTGACAAATACCAAAGTGGAAGGCGTTCAGGTCGGTGCCAATGTTACAGTCAAAGTGTCAGGATCCGAAGGAACAAAAGAGGTCAAAGGTGATGTTGCATTAATGGCGATTGGAATTCAGGGAAACGTGGAGAATTTGGGACTTGACGAGGTTGGTGTCAAAAATGAGAAGGGATTCATTAAAGTAGACGAATTTGGCAGAACGAGTGTCCCGAACATCTATGCTTTGGGCGACGTATCGGGTCCTCCTTTACTTGCACACGTTGCCTCTCACGAAGGAATAGTCGCCGCCGAACATATGGCGGGAAAAGCAACGCACGGTACTGACAGAACCACGTTTCCGAGTTGCACGTACTGCCAGCCACAGGTTGCGAGCATTGGTCTAACAGAAGAGGCCGCGTTAAAGGCGGGCTACAAACTGAAGATCGGCAGATTCCCATTTCGCCCTCTTGGCAAGGCGATGGCGATTGGAGAAACCGAAGGGACCGTGAAGCTTATATTTGACGAGAAATACGGAGAACTTCTTGGCGCCCATATCATAGGTTCCGAAGCAACAGAAATGATCGGAGAGCTTGGAATGGCAAAGGCGCTCGAGACAACGTGGGAAGAATTGCATCGAACGATGCACGCACACCCGACTCTTTCTGAGGCGATCATGGAAGCTGCAGGGCAGGCCTATGGAGTTGCAATTCATATCTAGATCGTCGGACTGGACAATTTCATCTTGAATCGTATATCAGTCACTGATCTTGGCCGCACTCGCTACGCCGAGGCGTGGCACTTGCAGCAACAACTGTGGGATCTCCGTCGCTCGCAGATGATCGGCGATCTGTTGCTGTACACCGAGCACGAACATGTCTATACGATTGGTAAAGGGGGAGATAGCGATCACCTTCTCGCATCAGGGAACGAACTCAAAGAGAGCGGCGTTGATTTCTTTCAGATCGACCGCGGAGGCGATGTAACCTATCATGGTCCGGGTCAAATTGTCGGATATCCCATTATTGACCTCAACAGTTATTTTCCCGATCTCCACAAGTACCTCCGGTGCCTCGAAGAAGTCATCATCCTTGCGCTGAAAAAGTTTGGCATTGAAGGGATACGCGAGGAAGGATATACGGGCGTATGGGTCAAAGGCAACAAAATTGCCGCAATCGGGGTCAAGGTCAGTCGGTGGATTACCATGCACGGCTTCGCGTTGAATGTCAACACCGATCTGGCAAAATTCGACAGGATCATCCCGTGCGGCATCTTTCACAAGGGAGTCACGTCGATGCAATCCATCCTCGGAACAGCATTGAAGTTGGAAGATGTGCAGAATGAATTGAGCAATGCCTTTGGATCTGTGTTTGACTGTCAAACACGAAAAGTGAATGCGATTGATCTCAAGACGGAGATATCAGGACTTGAAACTCAACGGCAAGAACTAATCAGAGGGGTCTCGTGAGCACAACGTCCAGGGTCCAGGG
>JADGQA010000224.1 GCA_017882185.1 Bacteroidota bacterium | reverse complement strand
ACGTGGGAAGAGATGGGGAGGGTGGGTGCCAACACGACATCGTGGGCTGACCCTTCAGTCGACGTTGCACATTCCTACTCCTATCGCATTCGCGCCTTTGCAGGCTTAGGGTATTCGCCATATTCATCTATTTGTTCAGCAAGGTTTGATTACGATAACACGCCGGTATTAATCATCAGACCTGAGGATTCCTTCGGCTATACGACCGTGTCAGCACTGGCAATTCCTCCCGACGGACAAAGTGTGATTTGTGCAGTGGGACGTGCTGTGAAGCAGTACAACATCACAACAGGAGCTTTGATTCGGAGCTTCGGATCGTTCTCAACAGACATCATGGGGGGAATGGCAATGTCACGAGATGGCTCGACAGTAATTGCGTGCGGCAGTAACGATTCTACCGTTGTTGCCTGGCGAGTTTCCGACGGAAGTCAAATCATGCATCGCGGGCATCTTTCTCAAACGGTCTATTCCATTGATGTGAATTCGGATGCGTCATTCTACGCAATTCCGGCCGGCGTGGGGCTGGTCCTCGTATGTTCAACAAAAGACAGTCTGCTGGATCGTTCTATCGCACCCCCAACGAATACGAATTGTGTTGCGTTCAATAATACCGGTGATCTGTTGGCAGTGGAGAGTATTATTGGAAATTCTGCTCTTCTCTATCGTCTTTCTGACGGTAGTCTCGTGAGGACATTTTCCGGCCACACAAATGGGATATTATCGTTGGCGTTCAATCAAAGCGGAACCGTCCTGGCAACGGGCAGCATGGACATGTCGGTGAAGCTCTGGGATGTCAATGGCTCACTCCAACGGACTCTGACCGTCGATGATAATTTTGTCGAGGGAGTTTCATTCGATCCTGCAGGGGTTTTCGTCGCGGCGGGAGGTCTCAATAAAGCCGTCAAGATTTGGAGAGTCTCAGATGGGATGTTGATCCGGGCGTTGACAGGATATACATCGACAGTCACATCCACAAGATTTAGCCCCGATGGAAGACTTTTTCTGACCGGTGGGTACAATGGTCGGATTCAAATTTATAAAGCGTACGGAGAATGGCTTGGTTATTGAGCAATCGGATCGATTGAGGAGACAGCGTAGCTCAAATGGCTGTACTCTTGCAGACCAGAGCTGGCTCGGATTGGCGCACTCTATCGCGCTTTCCGCGGTCGTGATCCCAATGTGAAGGCGTTGCTCGAAGAGCGCGGCCTGACGGGAAAATAGATTCATCGCAAAGGCTCCGCATCCGGCGGGGCCTTTGTTCTTTCCGCCGTACACTCAGTTATCCGACAGTTACGTTGTCGGATTGCCCTCTTTGTGAGAGTTCCTGGCTCCCAGCATATTGCAACTCACTCATCAAAGTGTTAGTTTCCTATGGGGTCGTTGTAGATGTAAGCTATTCTCATCAGGAAAATCCAATCCGGATATTATGACTCCACCAGCACCATAACATGCATTTTTGTCACATCATGACTCCACGCGCAACATAATCATAGTTAGGTAGCCCACTATGAAGAATAAGAGAATATTTTGTGTTGGTTTTGATTTGCCGGGAGAAGAATTCGAATATATTCAATTCGATTCCGATCAATCCTTGCTTGATGCAGATATCGTATTATTCCAACCAAGCTTTGGGGACAAGTACCCTTCAGAATCTTATCAAGGGCACGATTTGTTTAGCCATTCATCTTCTGTTGAAGTCACAAAATATCTGCAACATTGGCGTTCCGAGCTTTCCTTGGCGGTAAACTCTGGAAAGTTAGTCATTATCTTTTTAACAAAGCCGTCGGTACACTACAAATATACTGGTCAAGCTGAAGTTACCGGCACTGGCCGCAGCAGGTCTACAACTAATTATGTTTCTGAGATTTCAACTTACTCTACAATTCCAATTATCAAATCTGCTGAGGCGAAAAGTGGTCATGAAATTCGACTTACAAAGGATGGACAGTTTCTTAGTAATTATTGGAAAGAATTTGGTGATTTCTGTCCATATGAAACTTTCATCGATGGACAATTCGGAAAGATATTGTTAACGACAAAAACTGGAGGCAAGATAGTTGGGGCCTCTGTCCAAGCTAAAGGTGTGCTTCTCTTCCTTCCGCCAATCAGATATGATGAAGAAAAGTTTTCCAAGTATGATGCGAAGAAGGAAGAATCATTCTGGACCGCCGAGGCAATGAAGTTCGGCAAACGACTTGCGGCAACTTTGATATCCCTTTCCAACAGTTTGTTATCGGGGGCTTTTCTATCTCCACCACCTCTTTGGGCCGATAATATCAAGTTTCGATTACCACAGGAGGTTCTCCTTGAGCGTGAAATTGCTAAGGTTGCAGCTGCTATGAAAAAGTTACACAGTGAACGTGAAGTTCTTGAGGCTGATCTTCAAAAAGCTGGTGGTTGCCGAGCTCTTCTGTATGAGCAAGGTAAGGCACTCGAAAGCGCTGTGGTTGATGCGCTTACTACAATGGGGTTTACTGCGAAAAACTATAACAAAGGTGACTCTGAGTTTGATGTCATTTTCGAAGCTCTCGAAGGAAGGTGTCTTGGGGAGGTAGAGGGCAAAGATTCAAGGTCTATCAACGTGGACAAGTTTAGTCAGCTTGAACGTAATCTACAAGAGGATTTTGCTCGTGAAGACGTACAAGAATATGCTAAAGGGGTGCTCTTCGGAAACCCAGAGCGTTTGATTGATCTTGAATCAAGAGGTGAGGCCTTTACTGCAAAGTGTGTATCTGCTGCTAAGCGTGCCCATGTTGCGCTTGTCAGAATACCAGATCTTTTCAATCCGATTAGATATCTAAAAACTCATCCAGATCCAGATTTTGCAACTGCATGTCGTAAAGCAATTTTTGCATCGGATGGCATTATTGTAGAATTTCCAGTTCCACCAATTAATCTCGAAACGACAACTACAGAAACATAATGATTTTAGGTGGCTACCTAACCAGGGGATCAAGCTGACGGAATCAGCGGAGGTGGTTTCTCGCTACGCGCAAGAAAATGAGTTGTTCCTAGCCTACACGCCGCCGGTCAAATACAGGTGGCGGCCAACGGCTGGATGAGAGCAGCGTCGCTTTAGAAACACGCTAACGCGTGTTACATTTGGACGCCATCCGTTAGGTGGCGGAAAAAGTAGCATGTTGAGATATCACTGAAGGAGTCCTTGTTTTCTACAACGCATCCACAACATTATCCCTGGAATTCGCCGAGAAAGCCTTGCAGGTGGTTGAAAGCCCACGACTCATTTACGTAATTCAATCCCAACTAATCGAAAATTGAGATGCAGTATCTTATCAATCGTTTTCTCGAGTCCTCGCGTATTGACCCGGTTTATCTTATCACTTGTATTGTGGACGTTATTTCGATCTTCCTATGGAGGAGGTTAAAAGGAGGTTTGTCAGATTTGCAGCGGTCGCTCTATAGGGCAATCATTTTTGTGGCGATTGTGCTGACTGCAGCTGCCTTATGTAAGTTCTTTGGCCTAATCAAGGACTGGAAGGAATTGGAGTCTATCTGGAGCTCTTGACATGCGTTTCGGCGACGGCTCAATTCGAACTGAGCGGAAGGGAATCTAACCATTAAATTCATCCGCCACCTAACCAGTCACTCCCCGATAAAGAGCATCCCGACAACAATCGATCGAGGAGATCTAACATCGTTATTGGACTGTTTCGAGCCAGACGCCATCCTTGTCGTCCAGGCACTGGCTGGACAACTTGGTCAAACTGCCAAGGGTACTGATGCAATTCGCGAAGCATATAGGGGGTTTTTCTCAATGAAGCCATCACTTCACCGACAAGCACAGCAAGTAGTGGAAGTCGGCAACGTGGCCCTTCATTGTTCCCAATGGACGTTAACAGCAACATCTGCGGACGGCCAGAGAATTGAGAGGACAGCATTCTCTTCAGATGTGCTGCGTAGACAATCCGACGGACGGTGGCTTGTTCCTATTTATAATCCTTACGGAACAAGCATCGCCGAATCATAATCGAGGAGTATGAAGCATGAAATCCATGAAACGCTTACTCGTAGCCCTACTGCTTCCAGTATTTCCCGTGATGGCTGCGTCGAATCTCGTGCACGTATGGGAGAAACAGGAACTCACCTTCACTGCTGCGAATTCCTACAGGAACGCTTACACGGATGTCATCGTCTGGGTGGATCTCACCGGACCCGGCTTCACCAAGCGGGTCTACGGATTCTGGGATGGCGGCCAGGAATTCCACGTCCGCATCGTTGCCACTCAACCTGGGACTTGGTCGTGGAGAAGCGGATCGAGTCCGGACGACTTGGGATTGACCGGCAAGACAGGTTCCTTCACCGCCGTCTCGTGGACCGAAGCAGAGAAAAAGGAAAACCCGTTGCGGCAGGGTTTCCTTCGTTCGACAGCCAACCACCACGCGCTGGAATATGCAGACGGCACGCCGTTCCTCGCAATTGGTGACACGTGGTATGCCCTCGGGAGCAACCGTTTTCGGTGGTATGACGACAACAAGGAACGCCCAATTGGGCCGTCAGCTGGATTAAAGGATTACGTGCGTTACCGGAAAGCTCAAGGTTACAACTGGGTAAATGTTATTGCCGCATTTCCCAACTGGATGACCGACGGCAGACCCTGGCATCTGATGATGGACGATTCGGCAAAGACCACCGTACGCTCCGCATGGCTTGAATTCGGCACGGGTAGCGCAAAGAACATGGACAACGAAGGCGGCCGGCCGTTTGTCTTTCCGGGCAAGGTACCCGGTTTCGAAAACGTATTTCCCGACTTGGACCGGATCAATCCAGCGTACTTTAAGTATCTCGACCGGAAGATCGACTACCTCAACGAGAACGGATTCGTCCCTTTCATCGAAGTTTCGCGGCGCGATGCCGGCCTTTGTTGGTACAAATACTACGGATGGCCTGATTCGTATGCACGTTTCATCCAGTACATTTTCGCTCGTTACCAGGCCAATAACACAGTCCTCAGTCCGATCCACCTCGATATTATCGACGAGACCGTGAGCCCCAGTGACTACACGGCCGCGATACACTTCGTCGAAAAGAAATTTGGTGAGCCCCCGTTTGGCACGTTACTTTCGGCCAATGCGAACCCGTCGACGTTGGAGAACTGGGGAGAGGACTCGTGGGTCACGCTTCATCAGATTGGCAATATGCGCGAGCACGACAACTATTGGTACCTCACCGAGATCTTCAATCTGAAAGATCCAAAGCCGGCGCTCAATGGCGAGCCGTACTATGCTGGCTATCGGGACGCTCGCGGTCCTGGGGCGGCTAACTACACCCGAGGTGCTACGGGCGGCTCGGAGCGCGACGATGCCTTTGTCCGTTCTGGAATTTATGGCAGCTTTCTTTCCGGCGGACTTGCGGGTCATGTGTACGGCGCAGAGGGGATTTGGGGAGCGGACATTGAACCGACGGCGCCGGTACACATGTGGGATGCGTTCCAGTGGACTTCCGGAGCCCAGATGCAATACCTGCGGACCTTTGCGTTTTCTATCGGTCGTCAGTACCAAGATCTCGTGCCGCTGTCTGATCTGGTGTCGCCCAACAAAACGCAGATAACACTCGGTTACGAAGGGTGGGCCTACTGTGCCCGAACCGACGACAAGAAAATCTTCCTCGCCTACTTCGAAAAGAACTGCCCCAATCGAACGCTCATCCGCGGCGCGCAACCGTTTGCGACGTATCAGTCGCAGTGGTTTGATCCGCGCGCCGGCCAATGGTCGAAAGCGGGCAGCGGCCAATTGAAAGCCAACGTATGGGGCTGGAT
>JADGQA010000223.1 GCA_017882185.1 Bacteroidota bacterium | reverse complement strand
GTGCAGGAGTTCCTGGTCAACGCGATCCAGCCGCCCATGGAGTGAACCACCACCGATCCCGCGTAGTCATGAAACGGCAAGCCGTGTATCGTGTGCACGATAATGGGGACTCGCGCCAGCTTGGCCGCAATCCTGCCGATAAGACCTGCCTTCGAGCTGTGCGTATGGACGATATGGTACTTGCCTCTCCTCAGCACAGCAAGAATCTTAAAAAAGGCGATGAGATCGTAGAATGGATGAATACTGCGCACCAACTCTGGAATCACTTGGACACGGATTTCGTAACGTTTAGCGCGGTCAAACAAACTTCCCTCAGAGCTGATGTTGGGTCCCGTTAGAATTCGGACATCGTAGCCCAATTCATGGAGTCCCTCGACAGACAACAGAGTATTCTCAGTGGCACCTCCCAAGCTGAAAATTGTTATAAGATGGAGAATACGAATATGTTCGGTACTGTTTTCTCCTCTGAGTGAGTCCATAAATCAGAAATTCTTTCTATACCAATCGACCGTCCTGGCAAGACCTTCTTTCCATTTGACCGTTGGCACATAGCCAATACGCTCGCGTGCTAGGGAAATATCGGCAAGCGAGTGCTTCACTTCACCTTTCCGTGGTGGCTCGAACACAGGCCGTATCGTTGTACCAAGAATGTTGTTCAGTGTCTCCAAGAGATCGAGCAAAGAATAGGATTCCTGACAGGCAATGTTCATTGTTTTTCCATTCCCACCATCTGCATTCGCTGCGAGGATATTGGCTTTCACAACGTTTTCAACGAAACTAAAATCGCGGGATTGCAGGCCGTCACCGTAAATAATGGGCGACTTCCCAGCCAACATGGATTTGATAAACTTCGGTATTACCGCAGAATATTGTGAATCCGGATTCTGTCGCGGACCAAACACATTGAAATACCTCAAGACGACAGTCGGGAGCCCGTAGATTTCATAGAAAACCCGAGCATAGTACTCGCAGGCCAATTTTGAGACTGCATACGGAGACAACGGCCTCGGATGCATTGCCTCATGTTTTGGGGATTCTTCGGTATTGCCGTAGACCGAAGATGACGACGCCACCACGATTTTCCTTACACCATATTCTTTGCCGGCCACAAGCACATTCAACGTACCGGAGACATTGACATCGTTCGTATTGATGGGTTGTTCAATTGAACGAGGTACCGAAGGTAAGGCACCTTGGTGAAGAACAAAATCGACTCCTTGTACTGCGGATCGCACGGTTTCCAGGTCGGTGAGACTTCCTTCGACAAGTTCCACACTGTCCTTCAATGCTTCCAGATTTTCGCGTCTACCCGTCGTGAAGTTGTCAAGGACTCTCACTTTTTCTCCCCGACCTATGAGTTCTGCGACGATGTTGGAGCCAATAAATCCCGCTCCACCGGTAACAAGGAATGATGCCATTACGCAATCTTAGGGATAAATTGTGCAAGCATTGGTTTCAACCACATGTTGCATATGAACACTTCTTTAGCACATTCAAACGAAATTCTCAATTTTCGCAAAAAGTATTGATTTTTGCCCGCAGACTTAAATGTTATTGGATGGATCATCATAATCTGTTCGGTCCATGGGCAGCACTCAGCGATTCTTCATAGACCTGTTCGAGTCTTCGCACAACCACCCGCACGTCAAAATCACTTTTGCATTTTGCTCTTGCTGCCGCCTTCATCCTTCTTGCGGCAACCGTGTCGGTCAAAACCTCTTTTATTGCATTGGCAAGACGTACAGGGTCTCCCGGTTCAACAAGTCGTCCTTGTTTTCCATCGGTGATCGCCTCTGGAATTCCTCCCACCCTTGAAGCAACGATCAACTTGCCCATTGCCATGGCTTCCAAGATTGCGACTCCCAGTCCTTCGCTGATCGAAGGAAACACAACAACGTCGAATGCGCGCAGCATTTCCCTGATATTGCGCTGAATTCCCTTGAACACGACATGGGACTCCAAACCAAGCTGCGACACCTGAGATTCAATCGCCGGACGGGTCTCGCCGTCGCCGACAAGTATAAGCTTGAGCCTGGGATACTCCTCCCGTAGCCTCGCTACCGCGTCGACGAGAACTCGCTGGCCCTTCCGAACATCGAACCTGCCAATGCATCCGATAACGGGAGTTGCTTCTGAAAAATTTGCGCGCGATCTTCTTGAAGAATTGCCTGCTTTTTGCACAAATTCCGAAACGTCAACGCCCGGACGCAAGACTTCAACCTTGTCCGGATCGATTTTTCCGATTGTGACAAGGCTCTCACGCACCGCGTCTGAAATTGCAAAAATGCGGTGCACATTACCCGCAGTCCACCGATACAACAATGTAACGACAAAATACCTTCGCTGCCAGTTCGAAACGTTGTGTTCAGTTGTAAACACAATTCGAGTTGAAGCAAGTCGCGCAAGTATTCTGCCTGCAAGTGTCGCCCTAATGAGATGGGTGTGAACGATGTCAAAGCGTGCACTCTGAATGAAGTTCAGCAATCGTCCATAGCGCGATATGACCGACCACCAACTTCCTGAGAAATTGCAGACAGTGACTCCACTCGACTCAAATTCTTTCCGTAGGGCGCCCTTTCCTCGCAGATAACAGACAATGATTTCGAATCGTTTTCTGTTCGATGCGCGACATGTCGAAAGGAGATATTGTTCGGCGCCTCCGACGTCAATTCCCGTGATGAGATGGAGAACCTTCACTTTCTTCATAACTGCTTTGCGATTCTCCAAAGGCCCGTTTCGCGAATTCTGTGAAATATTGGCGAAGTTTTCAGCAAGAATTTCAAATGCGAATCATTCAGGTAAATTCCTGTTCGACGAATTGTCAGGGGCGATTGAGGAATTCCGGTTCTCGAGGGGGTAACTACGCCGATCAAATATCCAGATTTCCGCACTATATCAATTACCTCAGAATTGAGATCACCGAAGGGGTAGCAGAAGGACACCACCTTCCGTGCGATCAGTTGTTCAAGCAAAGACTTGGAGTACTGAACCTCTTGACGTACTTGGTCCTTGGAAATCTTGGTCAGATGAGGATGCGTGTGACTATGGGATCCGAACTCGATACCGAATTCACTCATCTCTTTAATCTCTTCGGGCGACAGACATTGATCAATGGCTTCCACGCCGTACTTTCGCGGTTGCAGCGAGAAATACAAATCAGCTTTCTTTCCGATGTAATCTGTCGTGACAAAGACAGTCGCCTTGATGGCTAGTCGTTTCATAATTGGGAACGCATGAACGTAATTGTCCTTGTAACCATCGTCGAACGTCACGACAAAGGTATTCCGGGGATATTCTCCCTTGACAAGATAGTCAGCGTACAATTGCGAGAGGGTAAGACATTGTGATCCTCGGTGAAGAAAATGCTCCAACTGGCGTTCGAAATTCTCGCTGGTGACCGCGAGGACTCCTCGAAGACGCGCCAAAGCTGACGGAAGAACCCTATGATATGCCAACACCTGCAATTCTCTCATCTGTGACTGCCCCTCGACAGTACCTGTTTCAATTTTGGGTAAAGCGGCTCGAATACACTCCAAAGAGAATAGACTGCTCTCGACAGAACAAGATCATATTCACCAACGAGTTTCACTGCCGTTGAACCAAAACCCCTTTTGAATAAATAGATCCCCCACAACGGATGATCAGGCGACACCGCCTCGGGAATGCCCTGGAAATCGTATGACACACAGCCGACCGTCTTCATCGCACGGATGATTTCCCAGTGCAACATTTGATTGGGGTTGACCTTGGTGCTTTGTTTCTCGGAGGCACCCCATTGGTAGATACACTTCCTTCCGAACACAAAGACAAATGCCCCGGAAAGGACGTCATCACCGTAGCGCGACAGAAATATCCGACAGAAATTCTTGGGACGCATTTCATTCCAAATCGTTCGCATCATTTCATACGAGTAGATTGGGAATCCATTTCGTTTTGAGGTAGCATCTAGTAGCCGATAGAATTGGAGCAGAGGTTTTTCTGTCCCATCGTCTATGTCGATCTGAACACCATCTTTCATTGCACGTCGGATATCGTACCGTGTTCGTGCTTCCATCGAACCAAGCAGGACATCTTCGTTTTGACGGAGATCCATCCGCATTGTTGACGTATGCAGGATTGGCGCGTTCACGCGTCGGAACCCGTTTTCGGCAAACATCTGCTCAATTGATTGTTCCCAGAGTGTGTCCGGACTAATTCGCAGGAAGACTGCTCGCTTGTCAAGTCCCGACGATCTGAAGTAGTTCACCATTGCCTGGAAGACTCCATGCCCAATATCGGAATCATAATCGAGAACTGGGCCGCGCGGACAATAGAATATCCGATAGCCAAGCATTGGAGCCGACTTGCTCAGACAGGAAAGACTTCCGACGATCATCTCGTCTTTGAGCGCCACCAAACGAATGACATTCCAACCCTCGGTTCGTTTAACCTCTCCCCACTCATAGGACTGATAGATGCTCGAGGATGCCGAGTTCTGGACGAACTCGTCGAATTCAGTTTCTCTCTCCGCAGTCAATAATTGTACAGAAATCATTGTGTCGTGCAATTTACTTCGAACAACAAGTCAGTCGGACATGATCGTTTTCGTGGTCGTGGACGGCATAATCAAGGACATCCTTAGGCAGTCTAAATACGCCGATCTTCTTGCCCTTTTCTCGCTTGACGATCCGTACGAGAAGACAAACGTAGCTCCCAGACGAAAGAGAAGACCAAGGACTGAAAGGGAGACGATGATACTCCTTCGAGCGAAGGAATAGTGTTTCCGTGCAAAAACATATTTGCTGCGATAGCGGTTGTATACCAATGTATGAGCGTATCCGCTCGTGCTCTGCCCCCCCTTATGAATTATTCGACTAAGGGGGACATATTGGATTTCAAAACCTGCGGATTTGATCCGGAAACAGAGATCAATATCCTCATAGAATATGAAGAAACTTTCGTCAAACGATCCAACGGCGTCAAGCACGGAGCGCCTTGTCAGAATAAAGGCACCACTGATCCAATCGACGGGGAATGATGTCCCATGCCTTAATTTCTCCTCGTAGTCTCGTTTGACCAGTTGTCGATGAAAATAGACATCAAGGTACAACGCGACTAGCAGTTCTTCTCTAATCCCTGGAAATCTGTTGTAGCAGTACTGAGGATCTCCGTTCGGATGTACTACCATGAAGCTCAATGCGCCGACGGATGGATGACTATTGAGGTAGTCGATACCAAGCTTGAACGTGTTCTCCAGAAGGATCGTATCAGGATTGAGGAACAGGATATAATCACCTGAAGCGCATCGCAGGCCATAGTTGTTTGCCGCTCCAAATCCATCATTCGAATTCAGGAAATGAAAGCTCACAGCAGGATATTTTTTTTGAAGCTCCAAGCAACTTCGGTCTGGAGAATTGTTATCGACGACAATGAGTTCGTAATCGAGCCCGCTTGAGTGTTGTTCGATGGATTCCAAACAGGAATCCAGGTCCTCAGTAGAATTATACGTCGAAATGATTACGGACAGGCGTGGCATAAAAATACGTAGGCTTTCAATCAAGGATCTGTCAATTCGGTTCCGGGTATCTGTCCTATGCGCAATTTAGGGTTGGTCGGAAAACGGGAACATTCAACGCGACATGCAGAGCATTCATCACTTTGCGAATACTTCGAGATCAATGCGTGGCAGAAATAAGTATGCTGCATTGATTGATGATTGCCTGCGTATTCCGCGCTGCATTGAACTCTGACTCCGCCCTCTTTTCCCCTGCTTTTCCCAAGCGTCTACGAAGCTTTCGGTCATC
>JADGQA010000222.1 GCA_017882185.1 Bacteroidota bacterium | reverse complement strand
GGAAATATGCACCGAATCACCGTCCATGAGGAAACGGCTGGCAAGAACAATATTCTTTTTGATGACAAGATTTTCAAAATACACTCCCTCACCCACAAGTACCGTATCACCCGGCTTCGCAGCATTGATCGCCGATTGAATGGTTTTGTACTGATGGGGAACTTGACGAAGAATTCCTGCGGCATGCTCTGAAAGGAACAAGGAGAACAAAATAAGCAAGAAGGAAATCCGTCGTAGAACATCAAGCGTTGTAGCTGTCAAATGAGCTCTACAAAGTCTTAGTTCGGAAAGCATTGATCCCACCTCATCAGCGTCAGATACCTACTGTAACATTGAGTCGAAAACTGCGAGAAGCGCCTGGATAGAAACCAGAACTGTTTACGTATACTAAATATTCCGAATTGAATACGTTTGAAATCTGACTGGTAAGTCGAAGGTAGAGCGGATCTATTTCCAGCAAACAGCCAACCTGTAGGTCTACAATTGTCGGGGCCGGGAGCGTATTGTCCCATCGGGTAGCGATAAACTTCGGCACTGCATCATTCGTAAAATAGCCGTCGGCACGGTAATACGTTCCTCCGTCAAATGCATAGTAGTGGAGATACTTCACGGCAGAAAGATTCACAAACCAGTGTTTTGTTTCATACAGGATTCCATAGGCAATCGTCGTAAATGGCGCGCTGGCTCTGACAGTGTTCTCAAGTTCGCAGTAATAGAGAACGGAGGATATGGCAGTGTCTGAGCCAGAAGCAGTTTTGGTCAATTTCAGGACACTTGAATCAAAGATTCGACGATTCTCATCAAGTTTCCCGTTGCCATTTTGATCCTCACCTGGATCCAATTTTCCGTTCAAATTGGCATCTTCCTGTGGTACCCCGGCTGCTTGTGCTGCCCGATCGATCTTTACGTCATCCAGTACTTTTGTCCATCGATTATCCATAACTGCAAAGCTTCCGTACAGGGTAATACCACTGATAGGCAGAAAGTTGTCCAGCCTTACTTTTGTCTGAAATTCTATTCCCTGATTTCGACTTAATCCGACTAAATCCCAGCGATAACCCGATCGATCATACCCTGGTTCACCTGCATTGGTGGTGTCCAGAATATACGCAGACTGATTTTCCCAGGTCATATAATATGCATTGAGCCGAGCATTCAGCATTTCTGACTTGTATCCGATGCCAATTTCATTTTGGTCACTTTTCTCATCATCGGCATCCAGGCGAGGATTTCCACCGTTATAGAGCACGCTAGTACTGATCCTGCGATGAACTCTGGCGTAATTGGCAAAGATGTTGCACGCATTTGTAAGATTCCAATTGAATCCGAGTTTCGGTTGGATATAACCTCTCGTCAGGGTGGTGTCTATAAGCTTGAATGCATACCACGCGCTTGGTATCGCAGATGTCTGGTTTGCATATCCTGCCATATAAAATAGTCCATCGCGGTGTAATCCTTCTTTCGCGTCAGAAGGAGTTGATGTCAAATCTCCAATAGCCAGGTAAGCTGGCATGTTGTCGAATATGCGATATGTGTAGATCATATACTGGAGGGAACCGAGAATCGAGAAGGTGGGCAGAAGCTTAAGGTTGACCCGTCCGAAGAGTGATCCCTCTTGCGTTCTACAGCTCCAAAATCCGTATTCATCATTGTATGTCCCGTCCGCAGTTCCGATGGTATAACTCATAAACGGGTTCCAATAGTTGACATCGAGTCTTGCGGGGCCTCCAAAGTCTGCCATGTCTCCTTGATACGTGCGACGGTAAAAGACTTTCTTAGATTGAAGAAGACCATTTACCCTGTATCCATACGATTGAACTTGTAGCCATGGTTTTCCCAGCGAGTTGGTATAGTACGTCGGATGATCTGAATATGAATCTCTATATTCACCCCCAAGCGTGAGAGTCAGATCATGAACAGGGTTCGTTTTCCATGATCCTATGACTCCCCACTGCCGGTGAAGATTATAACTGATTCGTTGATAGGCATTCTTAAGAACGTCGTTCGCAATGAAATATGCGGCAGCCGAGTCACTTTTTATCACGCCTGTGTTTGGATCCAGATTTGGGGTGGCACTGGGTCTTGAGCCATACGTACCGCTGGATATCGGATTGTGGCCATACACCCAGGCTCCCCCGCCACGGCCGACAGTGTAGAAGATGGTGGCTTTGATATTACTTTGTTCATCAATGTCCCGACTTAGGTGCAGCTCCAGTTGAGGCTTATGATAGAAGTTGTAAGCGAGATAGATATATTTTGAATCACGGAGAAGGCGGGAATCTCCCCTTAGGTTCAATGAATCTTCTAGCGTTTTTGCCCCCAGAGGTTGCGCTAACACTTCAAGAGGGAAATTGAATGCAGGATTTGCAGAGTATCCGTAGATTTTGAAGAAAGCAAGCGGTGCAACGTTGGAAGCTCCATGCCTTTGAGGGCTGCCGTGCAAAAGAAGTTGTACGGACGTTTTATCATCTGGATAGAGTGCGAGAGCTCCATAATAATTCGCTCCTTCATAGAATGCACCTTCCCGTGAACCGCGGCCGGTCTTCCAATCGAAGAAATAGCCTATGCCTGCGGAATTGTTGAAAAGGAGTCCTGATTGTGCAGAAAAACCATATACACGTAATTTAGGAGTTCCGGTAATTCCATGGATATCAAAACCAGGTTTTGAGCTGACATTTCGAGTTCTGATACTAAAGGAACCCCCTATCGACCCTCCTCCATATGATAAAGAGCCAGCACCGCGTTGAACCTGGACGCTCGCAGCACGAGTACCTACCGCTCCCAAGTTGCTCCAGTAAACTGCATTTGATTCCGGATCATTTACCGGAATACCGTTTATGTTTACCTGAACCCTGCTTTGATCAAGTCCACGAATATAGAGCACTGCTTCTCCATTACCTACGCCATCCGGAGAATATGCAAATACTCCAGGGATTGTTCTTACAAGAAGAGGGGCGTCTTGTGTATGCGTGAGCCGGTTGATCTCGCTTGATTCGACATCTGAAAACGCAATGGGTGTCTCTCCGTCTTCAGCCCAATCGCCCTCGACAATAACTTCATCTGTTCGCATAGCTCCTTCCAGGAGAGAAAAATCGATTCTTTTTGACTCACCGTCAGAGAGAAAAATAGTTTTGGTAGTGTGAGTTTTAAGTCCGATAAATGAAACGGCGATGCTATAAGGTCCTCCAACGGGTATATTCGGAATTGAATATTCACCTTTTGAATTCGTACTTGTGGCAATCAGAAATCCTCGTGAATTCTCCATGAGTCGCACGGTTGCATCCTCGAGGGGCTGATTGTTCCGATCCGTTACAACACCATAGATTGTCGCTTTGCTCTCTTGGGAGGTAAGTGTTTGCGCAATAGAGAACATCAGTATGGACAGGAGTGTCAAAGAAATACACTTCGGAGTAGTCATAGAAATCCTCCGTCAGCTCATCGCCAAGAAGGGCTTCTATGTTCATCGGAAGTGGTACCAGCGGATAGGAGTCCTCGGGCGAGAACGGCTGGGAAGCATTGCCATGCAAACATAGCGAAGGCAGGAACGATTGTCAAACTGAATGAAGCTATGAGCGGAGAAGGCGGTGAAAATACTCAATTTAGGCTGGGTGTCTTGAGGGAAGCCGGGCCCCGGCCCCAACTGCGCTTTCGCCAACAGAGGCTTCTGAGATTGACTACCAATTACCTGCACAAAGGAGTCCCCGTTGTAGCCGGGGTCAATGTGTCTAGGCAAATTTAGGACTATCCGGAGGCAATGTCAACATTTCCTTGAATTCACGCACAGTCCCGATCACGTCAAGACTGGAATACCTGGAAATCAATACCCTAAAAGAGAGCCACCGGCTCTCCTTGAATCAATACACCTTCGATCTCGCAGGATCAGAAAGCTCCGGTTGTGGTAGCCGAGGCTTGAGGTTTTCAATTTCATTGAGGAACCGTCTTTGGCTTTGGGAATCAAATCCACACGACAGTCATCAAGTTTTTCAAGATTTCTATGAAGCGATAGTAGTTTGCGACGGACTACGGTGGAGGTAGTCCTCCGAAGCCAATCTGAATATCAAGCAGAGGATAGAAAACCCAACTACGGCCAAACGGGAACGTACCGGTTGAATAGACGACGCCAAGACGACCAGAGACGCCGTGAGAAATGTGCCATTTCATCACAGCTGACCATTCGAAGGCCGAGCACGTAAAGTCTTCTTCCCTCAGATTGTCCCGCACTGAGAAATAGAAGAAATCAAAACTGGTCTCATACTCCAAGTTCCAAACCAACGGACCGTTGCCTGACAATCCTCCGTCCGGTGCAAAAGCAGGAGTCTTTGTCAGGAAGGCGGTTCGCGGGAAAATAAACGGGTAGTCGATCGTCTGGAGCCGTCGATAGGCGGGATAGTCATTGGTGCGGTCACCTAGTGCAAAGGCGAGTTTCCCGCCGACCCGTGCTGTTGCATAATGACCTTGAGCGATTTCATATGACACGAGCAGGTAGCTATCGAAAACAAGAAAGAAAGGGACGTAGTTGTCGGGCGGCAGGAGACCACCAGTTTTTTCGCGTGAGACGAAACGAAGAAATGGAGTGGGCGAGTAAAGACTGTGCATCGATGAAATGAGAAAGTCGCCGTTCAAGCCCCAGAATTTCTTCACTGCGATGTTTGGAATGAAATACTCCCAGAGTAGATAGCTCGATATCTCCAGGCTATCGGAGATGCCATATCGGGCAGGAGTGAGAAAAAATCCCGTCTCGAATCGCCGATGCGGGATTGTCAAAGCACTTGCGTCAGACCATAGGTGCTCCTGACCGGATGAGGTGTTCAGAGAAAGCGCGAGCAAGAGCACGAAAGTGAACCCTCGGTTTTTCACGGTTTCACCTCCAATATCGCGAACACGGGCGCATGGTCTGAGAGGGGCATCGTCCTGACGCCATTCTGCCCGTCTGGCAAACGGGAATCTTGTAGTACCAATGATGAGCGGAACCCACTGTTGGTGAATAAGTGGTCGATCGTCCGACACCAGAATCCATCTGGGTCGCCGGTGAAGGTATACCAGGGAACAGGATTGGCCTGATACGCGGCAAGCTGAAGTGCAGAAAAATACGACCCATACAAGTCGTTGAGCCACGTTTCCTCTCCCGTGTAGTCGTCATTCCCAAAGCGTGCACTTGTCACATCATCGGGAAAGTATTTCCACGTTGGAGATCCCGGCGGGAGTTCATTGAGGTCACCCCCTGCAATAAAATAGTCCCCTGTGGCAGCGACAAGGTCGAGTTGTGCTTTGAAGATGTCGATCTGCTTCTTCTTCGTTCCATCCTTTCCCCACGATTCCGCATGAATATTCAGAATCGACAAAGGTCGTCGTCCTGGGAGTGCAAGCGACGTCTTGACGATGCATCGGTGGAGCCAGAAGTATTTTTCCAACGATGATTGGTCGGTCCGAACAGGCAGCTCGATTCGTTCACCATCCTGAAGAGGCCGTTTACAGAGAATTGCTATCCCTGAATTCATCCGGCCAATTCCGTCGCTTGGGATATAATCCGCTCTCCAAGTCGGAGCATAGACCGCGTAATTCAAGTTCGAGTGGTCCAGGATGTACTGCAGTTGGTTGACGTAGGCTGTGCGTTTCGATTCGACATCAACTTCCTGCAGGAGTAAGACATCGGGGTCGGCTTCGTTGATTTTTGTGCAAATGGCATCCAGATTCGCAATGGCTTCTCGTTTGGTAATGTTGTAACGATCACCTCGACCGTCATAGAAGACTGCCAGTCGGCCTGCCGCGAATCGGATGTTCCATGTCATGA
>JADGQA010000221.1 GCA_017882185.1 Bacteroidota bacterium | reverse complement strand
ATTGCAGCGACAGAATACCGGTTCACACAACATGCCCAAGAAAATTCTCGTAGTCGACGACGAAAAAGATATCGTCGAGATGCTCAAATACAATTTGCAGAAGGAAGGTTACAAGGTCATCACCGCATACAACGGGAAGGAAGCCCTTGAACGGGCCCAGCAACGTCCCGATCTGATCCTGCTGGATATCATGATGCCCGTCATGGACGGCTTGCAAACGTTGAAAGCATTGAAGCAGAACAAAGAGACGGAATCGATTCCAGTTCTGTTCCTGACCGCAAAGGGGGCCGAGACGGACGAGATCGTCGGACTCGAGATCGGCGCTGAAGACTACATCGTGAAACCCATCAGTATCGGGAAGATTCTTGCACGTATCCGCGCCGCCTTTCGAAGGATCGATCATCCCCGTGTCGCAAACTTGGGCCCCGATGTATTGACCATTGACGAAGTTCATATCAACGTTCCAAATTATTCGGTTACGGTTTCCAGCAAAGAGGTTGCCTTTCCCAAAAAGGAATTTGAAACGCTCGTGTATCTCGTACGGAACAGAGGACGTGTCATCACCCGACAATCTCTCCTTGACGCGATCTGGGGAGAAAACGTATACGTCGTCGATCGGACAGTCGACGTTCACATTCGGAAGATTCGAGAGAAACTCGGGAAGTACGGAGACTACATCGAAACGGTCAAGGGTGTCGGTTACAGGTTCAGAGAATAAGACGTGAGAAGCATTCGTTCAAAAATCACAATCACCTATGTTGTACTCGCTCTCTCGATCGTCGTGGGAGTGAGTACGATACTGAGCTGGCAGCTCGATTCATATATCAAGTTGCAGCTTGTCCAGGACCTTAATCGTCAGATCGATTGGATCCGATTCTCACTCGAGCGAGACACATCGTTAACGCTTGGGCAGGTCGATAGCCAGATCCGTCGGGTCGCCGGGCTTGAGAATCTGCGCATCACGCTTATCGCTGAAGATGGGCGTGTCATCGACGATTCTGATGTTCCCTTTGATCAAGTGCCTTCAGTGGAAAACCATCTCCAACGACCCGAGGTGCAGGAAGCACTGACACGACCGGTCGGATCGAATATTCGACTGAGTGCCACGGTCGGAAGGAATTTTCTCTACGTTGCCAAGAAGACTACGATTGAGCAATCGGGTGGCGCGCTGAAGAATGTCGCATTCATTCGCCTGAGCATGCCGCTGGAGGAGGTCGTTGACCGCATCAACAGTCTGCGTGCTATTATTGCCTTCGCCGGACTCGCTGTTCTGATTATTGTTGTCGGGGTGAGCTTTGTAGTTTCCCGAAGAATCAGTAAACCAATGGTGCAGATTGCGAAATCAGTGGAGCAAATTCGGTCGGGGAATCTTGATACACGCATTGAGATTGACACACGGGACGAAATCGGAAGTGTGGCACTCGCAGTCAACGAACTTGTCGAAAAATTAAAAACCGATATCGCGGAAGTGAAGAAGCTCCAAAAGGTGCGGAGCGAGTTCCTGGGAAATGTCTCCCACGAGCTCCGGACGCCGATTTTTGCCATTCAAGGATTCATCGAAACGCTGCTCAATGGAGCCGTAGACGACCCTTCAGTCAATAAAGCCTTTTTGGAAAAAACAAAGGCGAACGCAGATCGTCTCAACGCATTGCTTGAGGATCTCATCAACATTTCGCAAATCGAATCCGGCGAGATGAAAATGAGTTTCCGGTATTTCAATGTGAATGAATTCCTCGAGACTGTTGTCAAGGACTTTCAGGAATTTGGAAAACAAAGGAAGATCTCGGTTTCTGGCGCGTTCTCTACTGCAAGCGATGTCGAAGTACTGGGTGACAGAGACCGCCTTCGACAAGCTCTCAACAATCTTATCGACAATGCGATAAAATATAGTGCTCCGGGAGGTCGGGTCGTCGTTTCATCGGATGAGACTGGCGGGACTGTGCGCATCAGCGTGGCCGACACAGGCGTCGGCATTGCTGCCGAGCATCTTTCGAGAATATTCGAACGGTTCTATCGCGTGGACAAGGATCGTTCCCGCGAAGTAGGGGGAACCGGTTTGGGACTTGCCATCGTCAAACACATCATCGAGGCGCACGGAAGCTCGATCGAAGTGAAAAGCGAAGTCGGCACGGGAAGCACCTTCAGCTTCCTATTGAAAAAATAAACCTCGTCTAATCGTCGTCCTCATCCCGCGTCGCCGGACCCGAAAAAATCGAATATCGTGGTGGCGGCATTGTTGTACCCTTAATGGATCGCCAGATAATCTCGTTAAACAGTGCGTCGGGTACAGCATCTTCCCGGGTCAGATTGAAGCCCTTCATAATATTCTGACCGTAGTCACCTTCTTTGTTTGTTGTCGTGAGATCGTACTGCGCAGTGTCTGCCATGTACGGCGTGAGTGCGGTTGTCGACGAAAATGCATCGGCCATTGGCAGTGCAGCGGCATCATATTGACTCATCGGAGGTAAGCCGAGGATGAGTTCCATAGTGCGCAACATCGAAGAACCTGTGTAAAGAGTGTGATCGACGGTGTGCCTCTTCACGTACGGACTGATGATGAGTGCGACCGACCGGTGTGCATCGACATGGTCGGGTCCATTCTGCGCGTCATCCTCAATGACAAAAATCGCCGATTCATTCCAGTACTTGCTGTGCGAAATGCGTTCCACGAAAAGTCCGAGCGCATAGTCGTTTTGAGCAACGTATGCCTGTGGAGTCAGCTTTCCTTTTGCAGTTCCGGCTGTGTGGTCGTTCGGCAAGTGAAAAATATTGAAGGATGGAAGATCGCCATTCTTCTCATACTCCGTAAACTCCTTGTCCCACGTTTTGAAACGATCAACGTCTGAGTAGTCAAGATCCCAGCCGCGGTAGTAGGAATCAAAATGTTCTACAAGGGACGCTACGCGGGATTTTCCCGGATCGCCTATTTTTGTCGCCGCATCGATGAATTCTCCGTAACTCCGGTAGGTCACATCACGCCTGGCGCATTGATCCCAGATGAAACCCGCCTTGGGATGACCCGTCGGCTGTTCGCCTTCGAAGTCGTATGAGCCACCCCGGCCACCGTAGAATCCGGGCCATACTTTTTCTATGTAGTCGGTCGCATACGCCGCTGTTGACCAATTGTGTCCATCCGCACTGACTTCGGAATCGACATAGAAATTGTCGAACAAGACGAACTCGCGTGCCAGCTTGTGTGCATTCGGTGTTATCTTCTCTCCAAAAATCGTCAGCGAGGAGTCTCCATTACCCTCCGGCATATCGCCCAGCACCTGATCGTACGTCCGATTCTCCCTGATGAAATAGAAAACGTGTTTCATCGGCGAGGGTGCACCGACTTTGTTGGGTATTGGACCTCCGGATTCAATAGCCGCTTCCTTTTTCTGGATGGGCCTGTAAGCGGTGTTTGCATAGACTTGTTTCGAATATTCTGCCAGCGTTTTGGAATCCGGAAACTTGAACATGGACAATGTTCCCTTGAGGAGTCCGGCTATGTACTCGTTCTTCGGATTTGGCAACGAACGACTTCCCTTTCCGTTGAGCACGAGTACACTCCGATTCTTGAGCGAGAGGACTTTGGTCGGGTACCATCCAACCGGAATAAAACCGACAGGCCTTGGATGGCGGGGGTTTTGCCATTTCATGACCGTAACGGAATTGTTGTCTGCATTGGCAGCAAGCAGATAGTGGCTGTCGGTCGTAAGCATCACCGAATTGGTCGTAGAGCCCTCCGGTGAATCAGGATGGATTGAGGTTGAAACATTCGCTATCGTTCTTCGCGCCTTCAGATCGACGATACTCACCGTATTGTCATTTGCGTTCGCTACGTACGCATAATGGGAATTGGCAGAAAGCGAAATCTCATTCGGATGGGCGCCCACGTTGAATTCATACAGCATCTTCGTGCCTTTGAATTCCTGGATCTTCCCTGAACTCCAGAGGGAAACCAGGAGAAGTCCATCTTTGGTGAACGTACATGAATAGGGCATGCCTGACAATTTCACTCTGTCCTGCTTTTTGGACTTGAAGCTGAAGTATCGAAGCGTGCTGTCATTCCGAAAGACGACTGCCAGTATTTCCTTGTTCACGTCCAAGCCGGAAGCTGCCCCGTCATATTTTGGTTTCGGTTCTTCGAACCTGATCGTGTCGATGGGGATCAGTTTTGCATTCTTTAAGTCGAACGAATAAACGCAGTTCTGGTATCCTCCGGAAACGTACAGACGCTTCCCAAGAAATTTGATACCTTGCCAACTGTCTTCCAGCTTCACGACGTCGACTACTTTCTTAGCCGTTAGGTCCACCAGCCTCACATCAGCAGCAGATTGTCCCCCCTCGCATATCGCAAGAAACTTCTGGTCGTCAGAAAGGGCAGCGTTCATCGGAAAATCACCTAATTCAATATGATCCCCCGCAGGCGAAAGCCACCAGCCATTCGGAAGCAACACCCGATTATCTTTGGGACCAGGGATTTGCGCGAATACCATGCACGGAAGCAACAGGAACGCCAACTTGTTCAACATACAAGCTCTCCTTCGTCGATAATGCACTGCATTGAATCGTTCTCAAATATATTTTGAGGGTCAATATTGCGAATTTTTCTCCTCGAACACAATCGTTCACCCGAACAGCCGAATCTCACGGTTCGTGGTCGAAATCAATCCGTCTGCAAGCCTATCGCTACAACCGAAAGATCATTCCTGGTTCTAGTCGGATTTCACCTACCCGCTGTACGTGTTGTTTTCATCCTTATTTCATCTTTTTCGTCTATCTTATTTAACTAAGAGGAGAGTAGGCTTGCAGGATCAGTCAATCGTCGAAAAGCCAATTTCTGCAAGAAACAAATGCGCTCGTGGAATCGTCTTATGCTTTGTTCTGCATCGACACATCCCGTTCACAACCAATAGGAGAAGAGTGATGAAGACCGCTCGTACCGTGGCTATCCTTCTGATAATCGCTAGCGCGGTTGTCTGGGCACAAGAGAATTCCGGTTACCACGTCGTAAAGAAGACTCTGATCGGCGGCGAAGGGGGTTGGGATTATCTCTTTGTCGACGCAGGTGCTCGACGTTTGTACCTTTCTCACGGTGACCGAGTGGTGGTTCTGGACGCCGATGAAGTCAAGGTCGTCGGTGAGATTCCAAACACACAAGGAGTGCACGGCATTGCAGTCGCTCCGGAGTTCAGCCACGGATTCACAAGCAATGGCCGCTCATCGACGGTCACGATTTTCGATTTGAAGTCACTCAAAGTCATCAAGGAAGTTGCCGTTACCGGAAAGAATCCCGACGCAATTCTCTATGATCCTTTCTCAAAGAAGCTCTTCACGTTCAACGGTCGCAGTCAGGATGCAACGGTTCTCAACCCGGAGACAGGAGATACTCTCGCAACGATATTCCTCGGCGGCAAGCCGGAGTTTGCTGTGACAGACTTCAAAGGCCACGTGTACGTCAACATCGAGGACAAAAGTGAGATCGCCGCAATCGATGTGCAATCGAACAAGGTTCTCTCGCGCTGGTCAATCGCTCCCGGCGAAGAACCGTCCGGATTGGCGATGGACATTGCCAACCGTCGTCTGTTCTCCGTTTGCGGAAACAAAATGATGGTTGTCTCTGATCCCGACAGTGGAAAGGTTGTCACAACCGTCCCAATCGGTGAAGGTCCGGACGCATGCAAGTTCGATCCGGGAACAAATCTCGCGTTCAGTTCCAACGGCGAAGGCACTATCACCGTGATCCGTGAGGAATCAGCGGCCAAGTTCGTCGTCGTCGAAACCGCCAAGACGCAGCCTCGTGCAAGAACGATGGAGATCGACACAAAAACACACGCTCTCTTCACG
>JADGQA010000220.1 GCA_017882185.1 Bacteroidota bacterium | reverse complement strand
CAAGGCACCTCCCAGATCCTCAGAAGTTACTTCTTCGTGTGTCACTGTCTTTACGACATTCGGTCCCGTCACAAACATGTAGCTCGTCTGCTTGACCATGAAAACAAAATCGGTGATTGCCGGTGAGTACACTGCCCCACCTGCGCAAGGTCCCATGATTGCTGAAATTTGAGGGACGACCCCGGAGGCAAGAGTGTTTCGCAGGAAGATGTCGGCGTAACCTCCGAGACTCACGACTCCCTCCTGTATCCGTGCGCCACCCGAATCATTGAGTCCAATAATAGGAACGCCAAGTTTGAGCGCCATATCCATGATCCTGCAGATCTTCTCCGCGTTGGCTCTAGAAAGTGATCCTCCGAACACGGTGAAATCCTGACTGAACACTACGACGGGCCTGCCTTCAATGGTTCCGCGGCCTGTGACAACTCCGTCACCAGGGTATTTTTGTTTGTCGAGACCAAAATCTGTCGTCCGATGTTCGACAAACATGCCGACTTCTTCGAAACTTCCTTCGTCCAGCAACAACTCCAGCCGCTCACGTGCTGTAAGCTTCCCTTTTTTGTGTTGGTCATCAATTCGTTGTTGACCCCCGCCCAACATGGCTTTTTCACGGAGTTGCTTGACGTGTTTGATTTTGTCTGAACTCATGGCTGTAGGAGATTATCGATGGTAAGAGAATGCGAACCGATGGAAATATAGGAAAGAGGCTTTGCGGATGCAAGAAATGAGAAAAATGAAATTGCAACGCTCAAGTCATATCGCGGGGACTCTTTTTTGAATCCTATGAAGCCCCGGCTTTTCACCGGCCATCAATCTCATGAGAAGAGAAGTCTACGTGTTGGAAGATGATCGAGCTATTCTTCAGGCTTCAATTCGCGTTTGAATCGCTCTTCGAAGATGGTATAAAGTGACGGAATGAAAAAGAGCGTAAGAACTGTGGAGACAGTCAATCCACCGATGACGGAAATCGCCAGTGGTGCCTGCGTTGACTCACCCCCGATACCCGCAGCCATTGGTATCAAGCCGAGTACAGTGGCAAGTGAAGTCATCAATATCGGACGCAACCGGGTTCGGGCAGCTTTGATAACAGCTTCGTGCAATTCCATACCGCTGATGCGGAGATGGTTCGTATAGTCGACGAGCAGGATCCCATTGCTGACAACAATACCCACCATGACGATCACGCCTTGAAAGGACGTCACCGAAAGAGTTGTATTGGTCAAATAGAGCGCCCAGAAGACACCCGCAATGCCCAAAGGCACAGTGAACATGATTATGAATGGATCAATCAGAGACTGGAACTGCGAAGACATCACGACGTAGACGAGCAGGATGGCAAGAGCAAAGGCGAGAGCAAGATCACGAAAAGTTTGACGTTGCTGTTCGACGTTCCCGCTGAGCCGAAGCTCAAACCCCGGAGGAACGATAAGGTTATTAAGTTTTGCCTGGATATCGGCCGCGACGCTGCCCAAGTCCCGTCCGCTCACATTCGCGGTAACATCCACAATTCTCTGTTGCTGCTTCCGATCAATTTGAACGGGCGAACTGGCCTTCTCGATTTCTGCGACATTCCCCAATAAGACTTGTTGACCGCCGGGCGTTGTGAGAACCAAATTCTTGAGGTCATCGATGTTGGAACGGAAATCTTCGCTCAATCGTATGAGTATGTTGTATTGATTGCCGTTCAGCGGATCTGTATACAGGGATGCGACAGTTCCGTTCATGCTGGTATTGACGGTATTCGAGATATCCGCCGCACTGATACCCAATATTCCCGCCTTGGCCCGGTCGATTCTGACACGGAGCTCCGGAAGATTATCATCCCGGCTTACCTGAACATCGACTGCGCCCGGAGTCGAGCGAACGATATTCATGACCTGCCTGCTCAAAGCACTTCCCTGTGCAAGGTCAAATCCGCGTATCTCCACGTCGATGGGTGCGTTGGAGCCAAAATTCAACAGGAACCTCAAGAAACCGCCGGGGTTAATGAAAATGCTTGCGCCGGCAATACCCATGAGCTTCGGACGCAATGCCTTGATGATCTCGAACTCCGAGCGATTCCGCATTTCGGTGGAGACGAGGGAAACCTGGATATTGGACGCGTAGCTGCCGGAGTTGCGTCCAAATGAGTTTCCCGATCGTGAAGGGGGAACGCCTATGTCTGCGAGCAACGCGTTCACCTCTGGTACATTCTCCATAATCAAATTCTCAACTTGTCTTGTAAATGCGTCCGTCTGCTCCACTCGCGCTCCCACAGGAAGTTTAATATTGACACTGAATTGCCCTTCGTCCTGGTCCGGAAAGAATTCGGTTCCGATGAATTTGAAGAGACCGAACGAGAAGAGAGCGATGCCGATGATGCTAATCAACACATGCCTGCGATGAGAGAGAGTCCAGTGCAGAAGCTTGACATAGGTCTCATCCAATCCTTCGATGGCATCGTGTGCTTTGACTCGAATCCGATCTGAAAGGGCCTTTGACTCCCTCTTCATCTCCTTTTCTGGTGGGAGGAATTTGAGACACATGAGCGGTGTGACGGTTCTTGAGACAAAGAATGATCCGAAAAGAGCCACCGCAATCGTGATCGTCAGCGGGATAAACAACAATTTTGCGATGCCGGTCAGAAATACGATCGGCAGGAATACAATAACGGTCGTCAACGTCGAAACAAATATAGGAGCTGCAACTTCTTTTGCTGCCTCAAGGGTTTGTTGGATTTTTGATTTATTTGGATCCCGCTGATTGTAATGTCGTGAAATGGCCTCGAGCTCAACAATAGAATCATCCACCAGCCTTCCCACAGCGAGAGCCAATCCTCCGAATGTCATAATATTGAGCGTGACACTACTGAATCGGAACCAGATAAATGTGATGAGAATCGACAAAGGAATGGCCACGAGGATGATTAGGGTCCCCCGGATGTTGCGAAGGAAAATCATGATGATGATCATAGCCAGCACGGCACCGAGGAAGGCTTCCCGCTGCAGCCCGGAAATAGTTTGACGGATGTAGAGCGACTGGTCAAACGAAAGCTCCATCTTCAATGTCTCGGGGACTCCGATCAGCCTCGGGAGTGTCTTCAATACGTTATCGACAACATCAATCGTGTTGGCGCTGGCAAGTTTTTGCACCCTCAACGTTAGACCGGGTTTTCCGTTGATCCGGATGATTTCCGTCTCGTCCTGATAACTGTCCTCCACTTTTCCAATATCTTTGACCCGTATTGGAACGCCATTGACGACCCTCACGACGATGTCTTCCATCGGCCTGACGACATTGAACCTGCTTTCTGTCTTGAGGGTGTAGTCAAATTGTCCAGCCTTGAGGTCGCCTGAAGGAATAATGATGTTCGAATTGGCCACAGCATTCAGAACTGCGGAAATCGGCAACTGCATTGCCTGAATCCGATTTCTGTCGAGCGTAACGTGAATTTCGCGGATGCGTCCCCCCAATACCTGCGCGGCTGCCACGCCATCGATGTGTTCGATTTGGGGTTCAATGACGTTGAATGCGAGGTCATACAAATCGCGCTCGTCCATGTCGCCCGACACTGCGATATTGCAGACAGGCAAGCTGTTGAGATCAAACCTCAAGACCTGGGGTTGCTGTACACCATCCGGAAGTAAGTTGAGAGTTCTGTTGACTCGCTGAACCACGTCGACAAGACTGACATCGAGGTTCGCGTCCCAGTTGAAATTGATCCGAACCTGTGAAATTCCTTCGCGCGTTGTTGATTGAACGTAACTCACGTCGTTTACTGAGCTCACACCCCGCTCTATAATTCTCGTTACAGATTGTTCCATGTCGAGAGGCCCGGCGCCGTTATAGAACGTTATCGTTGTTACGACAGGAACGGAGATATTGGGCAGCAAGTCAACCGGGAGTTGCTGAAAGGAGACGTAACCGAGCACAAGAATCGTGACGGCAAAGAGAAATGTTGAAATAGGATAGCGGAGGGCGAGTCGGGTAAGCCACATAAAAGAATGGAGTTTACTTCTGGATATTCATGAGTCCGTCGTCCTTTACCAGTTGCTGCCCGACAACGACGATGGATTCAGATCCGTCGAGTCCTGAGAGAATCTCAGTCCTTGTGCCTTGCTCGGCCCCGGTCACGATACGCCTGCGCCTGGCGACGGCATTGTCAGAGACAAAGACGTATGAACTCGAATCATCCTTTTGTATGGCAATGGTAGGAACCGTAATTGCATTCGGATGGTCGCCAATAATCAATGTCACCGTGCCAAACATTCCAGGTTTCAGTAAATGACCATTATTGGGAATATCGATCTCTACTGCCATGGACCGCGTCGATAGCTCCAATGCATCTGCCATGCGCGTGACCGTGCCTTCAAATACTTTGTCTCCATAAGTGTCGACCGAGATCTCCGCCCTTGTACCTTTCTTCACCTGGTTCACATCGCGTTCCTGGATGTTGATCACGATCTTCACACTGTCGATATACATCAATTGGAACAACGGCGTGCTTGATGATGCAAGATACGTTCCTGGATCGAGGAATCGTCGCGTAATGACTCCCGGAAATGGAGCGACAATCCGCGTATACCCCAGGCGCGTTTTCGCTAATTCATAATTCGCCTTCGCCACCTTCATGGCGGCCTCAAGGTTATCGACATCCTGATTCGCAATCAGGTTTCCCTTGAGGAGATTTTTCGACCGTTGGTAGGACAGCCGGGTGTTGTCGTATGTCGCAGACATTTGTTGCACCTGTTCATATGGTTCCAACGAATCGATGCGCGCCAGCATTTGGCCCATCTTGACTATCGAACCCAAGTTGACATGAACCTTCTCGAGATTCCCTGTGATTCTGGCATAGATCGTCGCTTGCTGGTAGGCATTCACGTCACCGTTGAATGTTAGCTGATACCGTATCAGTTGACGCACTGGTCGTTCAACCTTTACCAAAGGCGCATTGTTGCGCCGGGTATCTTTGGTCGCATCGCCGGAGGCATTCTTGAAGGTAATGATACCACCGAGCAGAACGACTACAATGAGGGGCAAAAAGTATTTCCAGTATTTATGCACTCTGCTATTCCTCGTACTAGTCACCGGCCTTCGACACTGCGATCTGACGAGATGCCGACCCGTCGTTTCTTACACACATCTGCAAACGTGTCACTTCGATGGCTGGCGGTCTCCCTCGTGTCGCCTGGCATCTCTTGCTTCGAGTTCCTTGATGTATTCGTCATAAATGCGGTTTTGGGTCGAGTCCAGCAATTTCCTTATATCTGCGCGAAGCGTATCGCGCTCCGATGAGAACAGTTTGCGAATATCGTCCATCTTCTTACGATGCGAATCCATCAGTGAATCAACACCGGACAACTGGAGCGTGTCAAGATGGAGCCTTTGTGCGAACTCTTTTCTTGCCTGGGCATAATCAGGACGACGGGACAAATGAGAACCGACGTAGTATCGTTCCGCCACAAATCCCACTACGACGCCGAGCGCAAAACATAAAAGAATAAGAAGCAGAGTTTTAGTCTTAGGGCTCATAAATTCTCATCCTTACTTTGTAAGAGCAGCAAGCATGACGTCATCTCTTGTAATTGTCCCTTGTTTGGTGAGGAGTTGAGATACAGCAGAGTCGCTGCTTATTCCACTCATGTAACGCTCAACTGGGAGAAGATCTTCATTTTGCCGATAACTGGTGATGCCAAGAAGGAGCAGCACAAGCAACGCCAGGCCGAACACGTACTTCAAAGCGTAGTGTTCGATGCCAAGCCACGATACTGTGACTTCCTCACCTCGGTGAATGGAACGGGCCAGCGTACTTGCGAATGCATAGGGCAACTCAATGTTTCCCGCCAAGCGCACATTGTTTTTCATTGTGATAAG
>JADGQA010000053.1 GCA_017882185.1 Bacteroidota bacterium | reverse complement strand
ACTATATTCTTAACAAAACAAGACGGTGTATTGAATGTTTTGGGAATATTTGCTCAATATTCTTATCGTATTCTTTGTAGTACTCCTGAACGCTTTCTTTGTGGCAGCCGAGTTTGCGATCGTCAAAGTTCGCAACACCCAAATAGAACCACTAGTAGAAAAGGGTAACAAGCGCGCCGCAGTCGCAAAAGAGATTGTCATGCATATGGATGCCTATCTTTCTGCGACCCAGCTCGGCATAACGATGGCGAGCCTGGCATTAGGCTGGATCGGGGAGCCATTGGTCGCAGGAATGCTCCGCCCTGTTTGCGCAGTGTTTGGACTCCAAAACGAGAAAATTATCGAGGCCGTTGCCGTGGCAGTCGGCTTTTCCATCATAACTTTTTTGCACATCACGCTCGGGGAACAGGCCCCCAAATGGCTGGCAATCCAGAAAGCGCAGGAAACGGCATTGTTCGTATCCTTCCCGCTGAAACTGTTCTTCTCGATTTTCAGACCAATCATCGTTGCTTTGAATGGATTCGCAAATGGAATTCTGAGACTGTTGGGTTTAGGGGCGGTCTCGGAGGCCGAGTTGACGCACTCACAAGAAGAACTGCGCCTCCTACTTTCCCAGGACAAACGTGTATCGGCCACGAGCAAAGACATCGTGCTCAATGCAATGGATTTTCGGCGCAAACAGGCACGGCATGTAATGGTCTCCAGAAAAGAAATCGTGGCGCTTTCGCTCACCGCGCCGATTCGGGAAAACGTGGAAATCATGCGAACGAATAAGTTTTCACGATATCCCGTTTACAAAGAAACCATCGATAATATTATAGGAGTCGTCCATACGAAGGATATCTTCAGGGTTGAAAGGCATCTCAAGCCGGACTTCAGTCTCGAGACAGTGATGCGGGAAGCCGTGGTCCTCCCAGAAACAGCGACCCTCGAAAGGGTTTTGGAGACTATGTTACAGAAGAGAATTCACCTGATTCCGCTCGCAGACGAGTTTGGCGGCACGGCCGGGATCATCACGATGGAAAACGTACTGGAAGAGCTTGTTGGAAATATTCAGGATGAATTCGATAGGGAAGCACCGGAAATCATCAAAGTGAGTGACACTGAGTTTCTGGTGAATGCGAATATTACTACAACCGATGTTGAGCGCCTGCTCAACCAAGAATTGTCCCCCAAGGATATTCTCTCGATCGGAGCCTTTGCGATCGAGCACTTAGGACATATTCCTAAAAAAGGCGAGAAATTCAGGGTTGACAGTACGGAGTTTATCGTCGAATCAATTCGGGACCGGGTTATTGATTCGATGCGGATTCGCCGGGTTCCTGCTCAAAAAACAAGAGAGAAGACGAAGCGGACATAGGCGCTACCCTCCTTCACGCGTCAACGCTTCGCCTCTGATGCTGATTGAGTAACTTGTGAGCCCGGACTCTGGTTAGCGCGTTGCCTTTTGCGTATCGCGGTGCTCAAGTTCGGTTCGTTCTTCATCGGGTACCGAGGTGAGAACGAAGACTTCTTCCAACTTCACGAATTCAACGCTTGGCGTTACGATGACTGATTTGAAGAGGGTGCCCGGCTGTTCGTTCACCTCGCTCACGACACCAATGCGGATATCCGGAGGGAAGGTGCTGCTGTATGAAGAGGTTAGTACGACGTCGCCAATCTTGACATCGAGCGTCTTGGCGACGTTCTTGAGGAATAGATTCTTGCCGTCCCACGCTATGATTCCATCCACACGGCTTCGTTCGATCTTCGCGCTCGCCCGAAAATCGACATTCAAGAGCAGGTTCACAATAGCATAGTGCTCGCTGACCGATACGACGAGCCCTACGAGCCCCCCATCACCGATGACGGGCATCAAAGGCTTGATCCCTTCTGTCCCCCCGATATCAATGGTCAACGTATTGCGGAGGAGTGTAAGATTTTTTCCGATTACCTGTCCGGCAACGACGTCAAAGGGCACTTGACCTTTCAAACTCAACAATCGGCGGAGTCTCAAATTCTCGAGCTTCGCTTCGCGCAGCCGGTTTGCTTCATCGGCAAGTTCGATGTTTGTCCGGCGGAGGAGTTGGTTTTCTGATTCAAGGGAAAAGTATCGGGGGATGAAAACGACCTGTTCCTGGAGCAGGCCATACGTTATCGTTGCCATGGATCGTATTCGCTTCATCTGAGAATTATCATTCATCGCGAGCAAGATCAACGACGCGGCAACCAGACCGGTAAGGACCGCATACTCCTTGAATTGATAAAGAATATCGTACAATCGCTGCAGCATGGTCTAAACACAATGGTATGGAGCACAGAATGAAAGCGAAGCGGACAAAGACAGTTTGGGTCGTCGGAAGGAACTATGAAAAATCAGAAAGGGGAAGGCCAAGAACATCGTCTACCTGCCGAGTAGCATTTTAAGATACTATCTGCCGATCGAATATTGACAAACGTTAATACCTTCTGCTTCTCAAAAGCAGTTTGGAATAGTGTGCGAGGTCTTCCAGGACCTTTCCGGCTCCCCGGACAACCGCCAGCAAAGGTTCTTCAGCAACGTGAACAGGAAGATTTGTCTCCAGCCGGAGTCGTTCGTCGAGACCTTTGAGCAACGCGCCCCCTCCCGTCAGCATGACTCCGCGGTCGAGAATGTCTGCAGAGAGTTCCGGTGGAGTGCGTTCGAGTGTAATTTTCACTGCTTCAACGATTTGAGCGATTGGTTCGTTGAGCGCCTCGCGGATTTCGACGGAACTAACCTCTGTTGTTTTCGGGACACCGTTGACAAGGTCGCGACCTTTGACCTGAATCGTAATTTCTTCCTTCAGTGGCATTGCTGAGCCCACTTCACACTTGATGGCTTCGGATGTCCGTTCACCAATCAGGATGTTGTGGTTCCGCTTGAAGAACTGAATGATGGCATTGTTCATTTCATCACCGGCGACACGGCGCGACTCTTCGTTCACAATACCGGATAGCGCGATGACTGCGATTTCTGTTGTTCCGCCTCCAATATCAACGATCATGTTCCCCACGGGCGCATCAACATCGAGGTTGACACCAATGGCAGCGGCCATCGGTTCCGCGAGAAGATGGACCTCCTTTGCACCGGCGTGTTCGGCCGAATCGCGAACGGCGCGCTTTTCGACCTCCGTAATTCCAGAGGGCACCGAGACAACGATTCTCCTGCTGGGAACCCAGCTGACACTTATTTTCTTTATGAATTCCCTTAGCATTCCTTCGGCGATCTCGAAATCGGCAATAACGCCATCCTTCATCGGGCGGATCGTTCTGATATCCTTGTGCGTTCGTCCCAACATCTCTTTGGCATCGTTTCCAATGGCAATGATCCTTTTTGTGTTGCGGTCAAAAGCAACGATGGAAGGTTCATTCAAAATGATGCCTTTGCCTTTCATCCAAATGACAGTGTTGGCCGTGCCGAGGTCGATGGCAAGGTCCGCGGAGAAGAGAGAGAATAGTCCCATAGGAACGAAAGAGGTTAAAATGTAATGAGTATCAAGTTATGAGTTTAAAGACTGTCAAACATAGCTCCATTCCAAACAGCCTGATCAACGTCAAATTCAATGCCGGAAGTGTCTGATTCCGGTGAACACCATCGTGACATCGTGCTCGTCAGCGGCCTTGATCACATCCTGATCGCGGATAGATCCGCCAGGCTGGATGACTGCCGTCGCCCCCACGTTGACGGCCTCCAATAATCCGTCAGGAAACGGAAAGAATGCATCGGATGCGACGGCACTTCCCTTCAGATCGAACCCTGCTTCTGCGGCTTTCATCGCTGCGAGTTTTGATGAATCGACTCGCGACATTTGGCCGGCTCCCACACCGAGCGTCCGGTCGCCGCGTGCGTAGACAATAGCATTTGATTTCACATGCTTGGCGATATTCCAGGCAAACAACATCGCCACCATTTCATCCTCGTTCGGCTTGCGTTGTGTGACGACACGAAGTTGGTCGCGGTGGATACGGTGCTGGTCCGGGTCCTGGACAAGGAGTCCGCCGGCAACGCTGCGCATATCAAATTCGCGAAGCTTGCGGAGATTAACAATCTGGTGCATAATGCGCCGGTCTTTTTTCTTTGAAAGCAGATCGAGCACACGTGGCTCAAATTCCGGAGCAATGATGACCTCGAGAAAAATTTCGTTGAGCACCTCTGCTGTTGCGAGATCCAGCGATTTGTTCACTGCAACGATGCCGCCGAACGCCGACTTTGAATCTGTGGCAAGCGCTTTGGTGCAGGCTTCCGCAAGTGAAGGGTCTGACGCAACACCACATGGATTGCCGTGTTTGACGATAACAGCGGTTGGATCGTTGAATTCGGAACAGACTTGAGCTGCGTTGTTTATGTCAAGAATATTGTTGTACGATAATTCCTTGCCGTGCAATTTCTTAAAGTACTCGTTGAAGAGACCGTAGAGAGCCGCCGACTGATGCGGATTTTCACCATACCGCAATTCCTGCGATCGATGCATGGACACCGTGAAGGTATCCGGAAATCCTGCGGAGGGAGTCAGTCCTCGCAAATAGGATGCAATGATCGAATCATAGTGTGCCGTGTGCTGAAACGCGGAGCACGCAAGCTGAAAACGCGTTTGTTCCGAAACGCAGCCATCGTGGGATTGCATTTCTTCAGCAAAGACTCCGTAGAGATCCGGGTTCACAATTACTGCGGTATGCCGGAAGTTCTTCGCAGCGGCGCGAACCAAGGTGGGTCCACCAATATCGATATTCTCAATCGCAGTTTCGAGCCGCACGTCATCGCTGGCAATCGTCTTCTCGAACGGATAGAGATTCACAACAACGAGGTCAATGGATTCGATGTCGTGAGCTTTCATTTGCTCAACGTGCTTCGGATTGTCAGCAACGGCCAGGATGCCACCAAGTATCTTTGGATGAACCGTTTTGACCCGTCCGTCGAGTATTTCGGGGAAATTTGTCACATCGGAGACGGGGGTCACATCGAAACCTGCCTCTTTCAGCGCGCTGAAGGTCCCGCCCGTCGAGATAATCTGAACATTGAAGTCTTTGAGGACGGCCGCAAGCTGAATAATTCCCCGTTTATCGGAAACACTGACAAGGGCACGGCGGATCTTCAGCAGGGATCCCCCATTTTGGTTTAATTCCGGTCGTTGGCCGATAATCGGGATATTCGAATTGGTCATTGTATCCAAACGTTTCTTCCCTCAATGCGAACCCGCTTGCTGGCAAATACCGCAATCGCTTTCGGATAAATCTCGTGTTCCACCAGAAGGACTCTTGCCGCGAGGGTTTCCGGAGTGTCGCCGCTCAAGACGTCGACAGCCTTCTGCATCACGATGGGACCCTCGTCGTACTCTTCGTCGACGATGTGAACCGTAGCACCTGTGGTCCTGGCACCCGAGGCCAAGACAGCCTCGTGAACGTGGATGCCATACATTCCTGCTCCGCCGAACGCCGGAAGAAGAGCCGGATGGATATTCAAAATTCTATTTTTGTAACGGTCGATCACTTTCACCGGGATACGTTTCATGTATCCTGCGAGGGCGATCAGTTCAACACCATGCCGTTCCAGTAATTCCAACAGCCGCTCTTCGTACATATCTTCGGAAGAGTACTGCTTTTGATTGAGATGCATTGCGGGAATTTTCCGAGAGCGGGCAAGTTCCAACGCCCCGGCTTTTGAATTGTTGCTCACCAAAAGCGCTACACGAGCAGGCAATCTGCCGTCATCAATAGCATTCAGAATTGCTTGAAAGTTCGATCCGCGCCCTGATGCGAAGACAGCGATGTTCATTCAATCGACAGCAAGCATGGGTCCATTCAGCGACGACGCAAGGTAATGAGAAGTTGAAGGATAGTCAATAAACGCGGTGGTGTCTTGATTTCAGAAGGCAGGTTGTGATGACTGGGCTTCCTTCCGACACAACCCTGGCTACGGTCAAGGCATCCGTCAAACAACATTCGGACAAATGAATCCCCGCAGCAATAGAAGAGAGCAGCACACACGTCGTCGGATTGACGCCGGAATATCCTCGTTCGGTTTTCATTGGGGCTTGCCCTCGCTTTTCTTGATTGTTTCTTTCATAATAGGGATATTGACAACACTGGTGTCGGTTTCCACGCTTGCCGAAAGATCTCCGCCGTTGACCGAACATCAAGAACTATTCCGAGGAGGGTTGTATGAAGCTGGTTGGAGCGGCATTGTTCGTTGCGTTCGTTGTTCCACATGTGAATGCGTTATCTCAACAAAAAGGTTTAGACTGGGAATCGAGATTCCGTTCGCTCACGAATAAGGAAAACATTAGGGAGAACGATAAGAGATTATCCGCGAGGCCTCATCATCTCGGGTCTCCCTATGACAAAGAAAATGCAGAATGGATCCTAGCCAGATTCAAAGAGTGGGGATTCGACGCGAAGATCGAAACATTCAATGTGCTCTCCCCCACACCTAAGGAACGCTTTCTGGAAATGGTCGGCCCCACGACGTTCACCGCGAAACTTAAAGAGCCCACAATTCAAGGCGATCCGACATCCGACCAGCAATCCGAACAACTTCCGACATTCAACGCTTACTCGGTTGACGGGAACGTGACAGCGCCGTTGGTCTATGTTAACTATGGAATACCAGGCGATTATGACGAACTTGAACGGCAGGGCATCTCTGTCAAAGGCACAATTGTGATTGCACGGTATGGCGCATCGTGGCGCGGCATCAAGCCGAAAGTCGCGGCCGAACACGGAGCAATCGGATGTATTATTTACTCTGACCCTCGGGACGACGGGTTCTTCCAAGGGGACGTTTTTCCGAAAGGTGCGTACAGGAACAAGGACGGTGTTCAACGTGGCAGCGTACTGGATATGCCGATTTACCCCGGGGATCCGCTGACCCCGGGAGTCGGCGCTACCAAGAATGCGAAACGTCTCGATCTGAATGATGTCAAGGTATTCACCAAGATCCCGGTGTTGCCTATTTCATACGGTGATGCACAGCCGCTTCTCGAAAATCTTGAAGGACCAGTTGCACCCGAATCCTGGCGCGGGGCTCTGCCCATCACCTATCACATCGGTCCGGGGCCTGCCAAAGTCCATCTCAAGGTGACATTCAACTGGGACCTTAAACCGGTCCACGATGTGATAGCCAAGATCACCGGCGCCGTCTATCCCGATGAATGGGTCATTCGCGGCAACCATCAAGACGCCTGGGTCAATGGTGCGGAAGATCCCATTTCCGGCATATCTGCTGAGCTCGAGGAAGCGCGAGTGCTCGGCGAGTTACTGAAGCAAGGCTGGAAACCCAAACGAACGATCATCTACTGTGCGTGGGATGGCGAAGAGGAAGGACTGCTCGGATCGACAGAATGGGTGGAAACGCACGCGGATGAATTAGCGCAGAAGGCTGTCCTCTATATCAATTCTGACTCGAATGGAAGAGGATTCCTGGGTGCATCGGGATCTCATACTCTGGAAAAGTTCATCAATGGAGTTGCACGCGCCATTCAAGATCCCGAAAAAGGCATGTCCGTATGGAAGAGGAGTCAGTTGTTGCAGATTTCGAAGGCACGATCGCCGGAAGATCGCGCAGAAATCCGCCGACGGCCGGATCTTCGCATCGGGGCACTTGGATCGGGATCGGACTACACCGCATTCATCGATCATCTCGGCATTGCATCGCTCGATCTTGGTTATGGAGGAGAAGATGGAGGCGGCATTTATCACTCCGTCTATGACGACTTCTATTGGTATACTCATTTTTCCGACAAGGATTTTGGCTACGGACAGGCACTTGCGCAGACCGGCGGGACTGCTATCCTGCGTTTCGCCGATGCGGATCTGCTGCCGTTTGACTTCGGCGGTTTTACTGAAACGATCCAGCGTTATCTCAGCGAATTAAAAAAACTGCAAAGCTCGATGCGGGAAGAGATCTGTGAGCGGGACAAGGAGATAGAAGAAGGTGTGTTCACCGCAATATCAGACCCTCAGAAATCTTCTGTTCCTCCTTCCAGGGAAGAATTACCTCCCTATTTGAATTTTGCCCCTCTCGATAATGCCGTCGAGAAGCTTTCGCGTTCGACGGAGCGATTCGAAGAAGATTTGAACAAATTGAAACAGGCTGGAAACAATTCCCTGAACGGCAATGCGCTCCGGAAGCTGAACAGGCAGCTCATGATGAGCGAGCGGACGTTGACGAGTCCTGAGGGGTTGCCTGGAAGGCCGTGGTTTAGGCATATGGTGTATGCACCCGGGATGTACACGGGTTATGGCGTCAAGACAATTCCGGGCGTGCGAGAAGCAATCGAACAGAAGCAATGGAAAGAAGCAGATGATCAAATCGTTCGTGCAGCGCTCATTTTCGAGAACGAAGCTACGCTGATCGATTCTGCAAGTGCAGACATCGAGAAAGCATCAGAGTCTCACTCAGGCAATTGAACTCATGTTTCTGGAAGTATTCAAAGCGTGGTTAAGCACGTATGGTTATCTTGCTCTGTTTGGGTCCCTGATGTTCGGAATCGTCGGATTGCCGATACCGGATGAAACACTTCTGGCGCTTTCCGGCTACCTCGTGTTCAAGGGACAGTTAAGTTTTCTGCCGACTGTTCTTACGTCCTTTCTGGGGAGTATTACCGGAATCAGCCTGAGCTATGTGATCGGACGGACCGGTGGATATCGGGTGTTACATAAGTATGGAGCGAGGTTCCACATCACCGACGAAAAAGTCGTGATGGTGGAAGGATGGTTCGAGCGCGTAGGAAAATGGATGCTCATGATCGGTTATTTCATCCCCGGCGTGCGTCACTTAATGGCTCTGGTGGCGGGCAGTTCCAAAATGCGTTACCCCGTCTTTGCAGGATTTGCGTATGCGGGTGGAATAATCTGGTCACTGACGTTCATTCTTCTCGGTTACTACCTTGGCGATTCCTGGGCCGAAATAGAACGACATCGCCTTGTTCTCGCCTTCGGCTCTGCTTCGATTTTGTGTGCCATTCTCATTATCTGGTATGTGAGATCGAAATCCGCGAAATCACGAATTGAATCGCCGTAGTTTGTTGTCATTCTTGGAATTTTCCAGAACATTTGACAAACTATAAATGACAATCGTACAACGTATCACAGCATCGAATCTCAGCAATCGATAACGTACGGAGAGCAACCATCGGTCAATTCGATCGATCTGTGTTGGAAATGGCTTCGGGATCGTTTTTTCCATCGGAAAGGGAGCCGACGCAATGAAAGAACCTGAAGAAAAGAAAGTGGAACAGGGGCCCGTAAGCAACCGATTACAAAAAGCCACCGGGATTCTGCTGCTTGCACTCATCGTATTTGTTGGAATCGACGCATATTTCAACAATTGGAGCATCGTTCGCACGCTGGTGTCTTTGAACACATTGCAGCTGAAGGACAAGTCTGGCCGGACGTGGGATCTCATTGCAAGGAAAGATTTTCAGATTCTGAGGATCAAGGATGTCCAGCGTGTGGTGAACGCCGACAGCCTTCTTACATTCGACCAACCGTACCGGAATGCCGGGTTCTACCGTGTGTACTTCCGCAATTCCGATTCATCCTCAGTAAAGCTGCAAAGGATGTACCAAGCGCTCCTGAACCTGGATACAGCGCAGACAATCAAACACACCTTCGAGGATGCAGATCGAGCTTACCGAAACCTTCACCGTATCCTTCATCCCGGCCAAACGATCCCGGGCGATAGCATCTCCCGTGACCAACGTGATTCTACAAAGACATTGTCGAGAAGCGATCTCGCCTTAGGATCGGGCGATGAGACCTCCGCAGTTGTCAGAAAAATTATGTCGAACCCTCAAGTGCTCGTCGGTGCAGGAATCGGCATCGTGGCGATGGCGGGCGTCGACCTCCTTCGAGGAGATGCGTATGTTGCATTTTCGAAAGAGAACGTCTTTCGGCTCGACAGCATTGCGGTGGGAACGCACGCCGGTTCCTGGGAGGGTTCCCCGATCGACATCTTGTGGACTTTTGCACCAAAGGATTCACTTGAAGAGAAAAAGACAGCGGGGAGCAAGAAGTAGAGAATTCGCTACTACTATTCGCATGACGATGACTTCTGTATACACGTTCACCACGCCATGAAAACAACAGACCAACTTTCAAAACGAAGAAAAGATTTCCCCTCGTTGGCGCGCAAACTCAATGGAACTCCGCTTGCATATTTGGATGGACCGGCGGGCTCGCAGGTTCCAAGGCATGTCATCAATGCTATAGGGTCATACTACAAAACATCCAATGCGAACACATGCGGCGCGTTCCCGACGAGCGTCGATACGGACAAAATGTTGGAGGATGCACGATCTGCGGTTGCCACGTTTCTGGGCGCGACCGATAATCGTACGATTTCGTTCGGCGCCAATATGACCACGTTGAACTTTTCGCTGAGCAAGGCAATAGCCCGAGCTTTGAAAAAGGGAGACGAAATCGTCATCACGCAGCTGGATCACGAAGCGAATCGGGGACCGTGGCTTGCTCTTCAGGATAAAAAGATTGTCGTCAACGAGGTTCGGCTCAAGCCTGATGGTACACTTGACTACGATGATTTCGAGAAGAAGATCAACAAGAGGACGCGACTCGTTGCGATGGGGTTGGCATCGAACGCCCTGGGCACCGTCAATGATGTACGCCGCGTCGGTGAATGTACACGTGCTGCTGGCGCGTGGCTTCTTGTTGATGCCGTTCATTTTGCACCTCATTTTTCGATCGATGTTGCATCATTGGACGTTGATTTTCTTTTGTGCTCGGCGTACAAATTCTATGGACCACACGTCGGCGTTCTCTACTCACGGAAGGGTCTGCTCGACCAGCTCGAGACGGATCGTCTCAGGGTGCAGGATCGGAATGCACCCTACCGAATTGAAACCGGTACGCTGAATCATGCCGCAATTGCCGGTGTAAAGGCTGCGATTGAATACCTCGCGAGCATCGGACAGGACAAGACACTGCGATCAAAGCTGGAGAGCGCCTACAAGGTTATTCACAACCATGAATACAAACTTGTGCAGGAAATTTTCGAAGGATTGAAAAAAATCCCACGCGTCACGATCTATGGACCTTCGTTTGATACTTCATTGCGTGCACCGACGATTTCGTTTACCATCGACGGATTGATGGCGAAAGAGGTTTGCGAAAAGCTTGCTGCCAAAGGAATATGTGCATGGGATGGGAATTTCTATGCAGTTCGCGCAATCGAAGTTCTTGGTCTGCTTGAAAAAGGAGGCGTTACTCGTGTTGGAGTCTTGCTGTATAATACAACGGAAGAAGTTCGCCGTCTCGTAAAGGAAATCCAGCGAATAGCCGGCAGCGGAACCTGAACTCCCAGCCTGCAAACGCCCAGCGAATCTTTTGCTGTCCTTCGGCATCAAACCTTAGGACCGGTACGAAGTGCAGCAACGCTTTCCACCGCCCCTCAGTTTTTCTCCCGAAAGTGGCGATCATTCACACACCCATGTTTACGATTGCCTCCCCCGGAAGTAATGCGTAGCTTATTGGCAGTAAATTAACAAGATAGTTTCGGACCACCATGGCCGTCTTTGATGATTTGTCGCGCGAAGAACTCCTGAGGATCATTCAGGTCTATGCAAAGAACTGGCTTGCCCACGACGGTTGCTGGTTCCTTGCGGCAGAGGAAAAATTCGGTTTGGATGTAGCAATCGATCTGGATACAAAGGCGTGGAATAGATTTGCCGTCGCAGAGGCCAAGCGGATTATGAAGGAATTCGATATACATTCCGGAAGTGGCCTGAAGGGGTTGGAGCGCGCGCTTGGATTTCGCCTCTATGCGGCAATCAATAAGCAGTCCATTGAATGGATTGACGAACACACGATGGTATTTCGGATGGTGGAATGTCGCGTCCAGAAAACCCGGATGGAAAAGAATCTGCCTCCGTTCCCGTGCAAATCTGTTGGAAAGGTGGAATTCAGTCAGTTCGCCCGCACCGTCGATCCACGAATCAAAACAGAGTGTATCAGTTGTCCCCCGGATCCCGTCGGCGAATCCTTTTGTGCCTGGCGGTTCTCTATTGATCAAAAATAATCGATGCAAGTAGTGGCGGCCTTGGATAGAAGACTATGAACATACTTATCGTTGATGACGAAGCTTCGCAGCGGACGGTGCTTTCAGGGTACCTGAAAAAGAAACGGCACACTCTGTATGAAGCGGACAACGTAGCAAGAGGAGTCGACCTCTTTACGAAGAATCCTGTGGATGTCGTCCTCACCGACTTTCAGATGCCCAACGGGACGGGTCTCGATTTGCTGAAAACAGTCCGCAGCCTCCAGCCGCAGACCGACGTCATTATGATGACAGCATTTGGAACGATAGAGGGGGCCGTGACAGCAATTCGCGAGGGAGCGTTTGATTATCTCACCAAGCCGATCAATCTGGACGAACTCGACATTCTGCTTCAACGTATTGAAGAACTCCACCAACTTAAGTCTGAAAACAAAATACTGAGGGAGGAGCTTGCTGAAAAGTATTCCTTTGCAGGGATCGTTTCCCAATCCGGTGCGATGGAACAAGTTCTCAACGTTGCGGCACGTGTGGCCCAGAGTTCGGCGTCAGTCCTGATTCGAGGGGAAAGCGGTACCGGCAAAGAATTGATTGCAAAGGCAATTCACTTCGCAAGCGATCGCAAGGCAAAGACATTTCTCGCAGTCAATTGCGCGGCGTTGAACGAGAACCTGCTGGAAAGTGAACTCTTTGGCCACGAAAAGGGCGCCTTTACCGGTGCGGACAAACAACGCCGGGGCAGGTTTGAAATGGCGAATGGTGGGACGATCTTCCTCGATGAAATCGGTGAAATTCCCCCTGCCACCCAGGTGAAGCTTCTGCGCGTGTTGCAGGAGCAACAATTCGAACGCGTCGGAGGGAGTGAGACAATTCGCGTCGACGTCCGGATTGTCGCTGCCACGAACAAAGATCTTGAGTCCGCCATTGCCCAGGGAACATTCCGCGAGGACCTGTTTTATCGTCTCAACGTGGTCACCATCGAGCTTCCCCCTCTCCGCAAGCGGCGGGAAGATATCGGACCGCTCCTGGAACATTACATGAACCGTTTCGCCAAGGAGAACAAGCGGAAGAAGCTTAGTTTTTCAAAAGAGGCGTGGGATTTGTTGCTCCGGTACGATTTCCCCGGCAATGTTCGTGAGCTCGAAAACATCGTTCAGCGGGCAGTCATCATGTCGCGGGGCGAGCATATCACAACGCAAGACTTGCCTCTCGTTGTCCGGTCGGCACCGATGGAATCCTCAATCACAGCAATGGCTCACGATCAATCAATGCCTAATCAGGTTGAAAAGCTCGAGAAGGACCTCACCTTCGAAGCTCTTCGTATTCACGCCAACAATCAGTCGAAAGCCGCAAAGCATCTTGGCCTCTCCGAGCGCAATCTCCGCTATCGTCTCAAGAAGTGGGGAGTGAAGTAGTAACGCTGGTTTCATCGAACCAATTTGATACAAGGGGTTGAAACCTCTCGGTGTTGGTTTTCCTTCCCAACCCCGACGTGAATGTCGGGGTTAATAATTCTCCATTGATTTCCCGCGCAATGTGAATCAGTAGCTTCCCGAGAATCTTTATCCGAGTTCCTCTCTCGACAAGTTTGTCGAATGTATTCGACAAACTTGTCGAGCTTTGTGTCTCCGTTCCGCTCTTCTTCCGATCCTTTCTCTCTTTCTGCACAAAACCTGTGTTTTGATGCGTTTCAATACCTGGCACGCCGATTGACATACTGTCGACAGAGCGAACAATCAAAAGCTCACAATCAACTCTAACAACTCTAAGAGGGGGTACATATGAAACGAATCATCAACACAGCAATGGCACTCGCGCTCGTAGGAGCGTTGGGAGTTATGTTCTCGCACGACGCCCTTGCCCAGCAAAAAGGCACGGGCACTGGACGCGGAGCACAGTTCGTCGATCAAAATGGCGACGGCGTGTGCGACAACTTCGGGACGAAGTCCGGACAGAAGATGGGGAATAGCGCCAAGGGGAAGCGCTCCGGTCCGGGCGATGGCACCGGCAACATGGGGCAGGGCCCGAAGGATGGAACCGGTTACGGTAAATCCGCCGGCAACGGAACTGGCATTTGCGACGGAACCGGACCCAAAGGCGGAACTGGCACCGGGGTGTGTGATGGTACAGGTCCGAAGGGAATGCAAGGACGTGGTCGAAACAAGTGAAACAAGGGGAGGGTTGAGGTCTTCGGACTTTGGCCCTCCCTGTTACATCAAACAGTCAAGGAACTACAACAATGAAAATAGCAACCCTCATATTCGGATTTCTCGTGTTTCTGACGACTGGCTCACTGGGACAAAGTGCGTCAGATAGTACCGGGACTCGGCAAGGTCGTCAGCAACGAAGGGGATTGGTTGATGAAAACGCCGACGGCATCAAAGACCGCCGACAACACCGGCAAGAGCGGATGAAGCGGCGAACGGATCGTTTCATCGATACGAATGGGGATGGTATAAGCGACAGCCGCGAATGTGGATTGGGATTTCGGCGGGGAGCGACTTCGGCCGCCAACGGAACGGGAAAACAATCAGGAAAGAAAGGACAGGGAGGAAAGTGATGAAACGGGCGGCGGTTTTGGGTACAATTTTGTTTGCAGTTATTTTGAATTCATTCGACGTGGCTCTGACTCAATTTGCGCTCGAAACGAGTGTAGCAGGTATGTACGACGACAATATCAACAACAATTATCTTCATCTCAGTGACAAAATTTCTGTCCTTAACCTTAACACAGGGTACAGCCTCGAGGCGGGGAACTGGAACGCCCAGGCGTATTATGATGGCATGTTGAATTACTTTCAAAGCATGGTCGAACGAACCAATCAATTTCATTCAGGCAATCTCTTGTTTGTGCACTATTCAGGTGTTGATGACGAAGATGTGCTTAACATCGGGCTTTCCGCTGGCAGGGGATATTACCGGGGGAGTTACTCGTTCTATGATCATTCGTTAATGTCGGCATCGGTGAACTACAAACAGTTTTTGAGTGACCAAATTATCAACAAAGTCGGCTACACCTTTCGTTCGGTGAGTTTTGATGACTTGAGCGATTTTAGTTATTCAGAGCACGCGTTGTCCGGTAGCTTCAGCTTTGCTCTTCCGACCAGCACGACCCTGATTCTTCAGGGGGATCTTGGAGCCAAATTCTATTCAGCGGCCAATCCGTTAGAAGGTTCTGGCGGAATGCGGAAGAGTACGATTTCGATTATGCCGAGTGTGACACAACTGACCGGCATGGCCCGCATTGGTCAAAGTATCTTCGAAGGAACCGGGCTGAGTCTCACGTCACGGTATCAATGGAACATCCAGAAACAGACGCGATATCTGAGCTCAAGTTACGGCGTCATTTCCGATGATGAATTATTCGATGACCACTATGGGTACGAGGGGTTGCAAACGTCTCTTATGCTCACACAAGTCATCTCAGAGTCCGTGCTTCTCCGGGTGAGCGGCGGCCTGCAGAACCGGCTGTATTCATCATTAGCCGCATATGACCTGGAAGGAAATCAGGTTGCCAACCAACGAGTGGACGAACGATCGTACGTCAGCGTTTTCTTTCAGAAGAGTTTCGACATTGGGTTCACACTCAAGGCTGCCTATGATATTATCTGGAATGCCTCGAACGACGCGTACTATGATTACAATAATAACGCCCTAACCGTAGAGTTCACACTTCCTTTCTAAGCATTGATAAAGCACCGAATCAAGCGACAAAAGATTGTCCGACGAGATCGGTGTCATTCTGAACAAACTGTAGATTCTGTGTATTTGGCACAGATTCTACACCCGGACTGAGTCAAATCGTGACCCAGAATGACATGGGGGGAATTTCCCACTTTCTGTTGTACCTTTTGTGCAATTCAGGCATCAAATAGATACACACTCCGGTAATCTCTTTTGAAATTTTTTTCAGTCATCCGACCGAAGTACATTATAGCCATTACGCTCGCCATTGCACTCCTGATGTTCGGTTCTGCATTCGTGGAGTTGCGCCAGAGCCGCAATGAATTGCTTCACGTTCTCCAGGAACAATCGCTCTCGCTTGCCGAAGCGATCGCTCAAAGCAGTGCCAATGTCGTTCTCTCGACCGATCAAATTGAGCGGCAGCTGACCGAGCGATTGTTGAATAACGCATACTATATCGCCCGTTTTGACAGTCTCAACACTCTCTCCCGCCACGATCTCCAAAAATTTGCCAGCGATAATGATATCTATCGCATCAATATATTCAACGCACGGGGCGAGAAGATACTCGGCAGTCACGAACAAATTCCACATCACGGCTCTCTCGTGGAGACAATGTCTCCGAAAGAAATGCTTAAACCGATTCTCAAAGGCGAGCAAGCACAGCTTATCATCGGGTTGAAGCAGGCGAGGTTCGAGGAAGGTCAGCGTTTTGCCGTCGCAATCCGACGGACCAGGCCCGGAGGTGGCGCCATTGTTTTGAATCTCGATGCTGCAGAACTAGTGGAATTCCGCAAACGGATCGGAATCGGGAAATTGATGAAAGATCTGGGTGACAATACCGGCATCGACTATGTAGTCATTCAGGACCGCGACGGTGTCCTTGCAGCGACCAGTCAGGTGAACGAAATATCGAGTATCGAACACGACAGCCTGCTGACTTCCGTGCTCGACCGGGACACTGTGATCACGAGGCAAACCAAATTCAACGGTCACGACACGTTCGAAGTTGTGAAGCGCCTTTCGATTGAAGGAGCAACGGTCGGTGTTCTGCGGATCGGGCTTTCGATGGACGAAATCCGTGCTACCGAGGATCGGATGACTCGCCGGATGCTGGTCATGTCCATCGTGCTCGTTGCCATCGGTGCCCTGGTGTTTACGGCGATTGTGATCAATCAGAACTATGTATTCGTTTCGGAAAAGTACGCACGAATGCGGTCGTTGACGGGTAATATCCTGTTGAATATGCGTGACGCCGTTGTCACGGTCGATAGCGATGACCGGGTCACGATTTTCAGCCGGCAAGCGGAGGAATTGTTTAGTTCTTCTGCGGATGAAGTCACCGGCAAGAAACTGGATGAACTGCCTGCCGCGCTTGCCAAGTGTCTTTCTGCGGTGTTTGCAGCGCGGAGTTCCGAAATCGAGCTTGAATGTCAGCCTGGTTTCCAACGCACGGTCTCCATTTCCCTTTCCAGCACAAAAAGAC
>JADGQA010000004.1 GCA_017882185.1 Bacteroidota bacterium | reverse complement strand
AGAATTGTGTATCTCATGGTTGAATCTCCTTTCTGCGAATAAAAGTAAGTGGATGATAGCGAAAATTTTCGAACGAACCAAATCTGATGAATCAATATTCCACGCCGACGTCCAGCTTATACGTTCTCCCAGGCATTGGGTAAGCAGGATAGACCTGATACTGGACGTTGAAGACATTGTCCACTTCTACTTTTGCCGAAACCTCCCAGGGCCCGAATGGTACGCTTGCCACAATGTTCGCGTTCGTGAGAGAATATGAAGGAAGCGACTCCGTATTGTCTTCATTGACCGGCCGCACACCCGTGAAGAGGCGGAACATATTAATCGTGAACGGTTGGAGATGAAGTGAAAGAACGGCCTTAAATAGATTCTGAGGAATAAATGCCAACTGTTTGTTGAACGTCGAATCAGTTGTTGATGAACTATTCCTTTTCCTGGCATCCGTGTAGGTGTAACTAAGGACGATTTCAGCGGTTCCGTCCATCAATTCACCCCGGTACGAGGATTCGACCCCCTGAGAGACTGTCTTGCCGATGTTAACAGGAACATAACTCACAGGATCGAATACTATTCGGTCTTTCGTGGTAGCACTGAAATAGGTTGCCTCGATCGAATGCTCCCCCCACAACACACCACGCGCAAGTACACCGGCATCGAAGCTTTGAGAATGCTCAGGCTGAAGTTCCCGATTGTTGAACGGAACGTAATAGAGATCGTTGAACGACGGTGCGCGGTAGCTTTGCCCGAAGCTGGCGCGCAGGCGGACATCGCCGGTGCGGATCATTCTGAGATTGAAGCCCACTTTGGGCGTCAACGCGTGACCAACATCGGAAAAATGATCATACCGCAGCGTCTGGAACAGCGAAATCCGATCGAACATGGGCCGCGCGGTCTCATCGGCGTACTCGTTTGAAAGATAGACCGATGTTTGTGTTCGCTGAATTCGTGCGCCGAAGTCATTTCCTTCAAGTATGCCCTGCACAAACTCACCGCCCGCGATCAGTCTGTCTTCCGCAGTCAGGATCGCCTGGAACTGAGGATTCAGGCTCACCAGGAGGTTCTTGTAGAAAGAATTCATCAAATACGCAGGATCCACATACGTCTCGTAACTGTATTGATATCCGGTGTTGAGTGAGAGTTCCGTCCCAGAAATCCGGTCGTCGCGATATCCAAGGTGGATATTGACGTTTTTGTCGTTTTCCTTGGCGAGGCTCCGATCGCTCGCACTATAAATCGGACCGGGAGACCCGCGATCAGCGTTGACATTTTGGACAGAGAGACTCAAGGAAGAGTACTCATCAGTGTTCAGATTTCCATTGATATAGAGTTCATTCTTCCGGTAATCTGCATCCACGCGGTCAATGCTCGTATCAGGAGTATTCGGACGATGGAAGGAGAACGGATAATTGTCTTTCCCACGTTCGTTGGAATAGCCCGCGACGATACCCAAACCGCCGGATCCTCCCTGGGCAAGAGCCGAATATCGTTGAAAGCCATAGGAACCGATTGAGCCTTTAGCATTCACGTGAAAGTCGGTTCCGACCGGGCGCGTGAGAATGTTGATCACTCCCCCAACTGCATCGGCGCCGTAGAGCGCAGATGCACCACCGTGGAGTATTTCTATACGAGAGACATTGTCGAGGGGCAACAGACTGAAGTCCACGAGGCCATTTTGGAAACCTGTGAACCGATTCCCGTCTATCAGCACCAGTACATGTTCTGATGCAGAGCCCCTTAATGATACCGTTGCCAAGGATGCACCCGCTCCATACTCCCTGAGCAAAATTCCAGTGTAAGTCTGGAGAGCATCCGCAACGGTGACCCCATTTGCGTTCCTAATCTCCCTGGCTCCAAGCACTTCTGTTGGAGACGGAGCATCCTTTTCAGAGATCGCACTCCTTGTTGCGGTCACGACGACTTCTTCCGTTTTGTACGTCTTCGCAGAATCCGTCCGAAATTCCTGTCCGAACGCAAGAACCGGAAACACGCACCAGAGAACCATTTTGGTCAATCCGCTCATATTGTATCCCTCGATATGTATAAAAAAAGCCCCAACCTTTGCGAAGATTGGGGCTCATGACTGCGAAGTCTATAGTCGAGTAAGCACCTTCCCGCGAAGGTATCTTGGTGGCTTGTAATGGCAGGTCTCCTGGCTCGTGAGTGTTGGTTCGCCTGAATGTCTTCCCGTGGTTGAAAAACCACAGTGACGTGCAATTCAGATCTCCTCACTTACAGTTGCGGGGCAGCTTCCGAATATGTTGCAAACGGAATTCCCTTTTCATCCCGCGTAAACCAATCGGTTTGGGCGGGACACCATCACGGTTATTGAAAAGAACAGTTGCGTGGGTCTACGATACAAAACTTAGGTGGAACATGCAAGTTCAATAACCTGCGACTGCTCCATGCCCACGGGGATCGGTAGCTCCATAAAGGATCCCATTCTTCCTATCAACAAGGATTGCTTCTACACGTCCCTGAGACCCTGTCCGCTCGGCAACGTTGTAGCCGCGTTTTCTCAGACTCTTTGCGACTTTTTTCGAAAGGCTTTTGTGCTCAAAGAAGAGTGTGTCGGGGTACCATTGATGGTGAATTCTCTTGGCATCCACGGCCTCCTTCACGTTCATCTTGTGATCAATGACGTTGAGGACGACCTGCAAGACCGTGGTAATGATTGTCGAACCGCCTGGAGAACCAACGACCAGATACGGTTGGTTATCTTTCAACACGATGGTCGGCGTCATGGCGCTCAACATCCGTTTGTTCGGCTGAATGGAGTTTGCTTCCCCGCCAAGAAGTCCATACTGGTTGGGTGTTCCCGGCTTGCCGGAGAAGTCATCCATTTCGTTGTTCAGGAAGAATCCGGCTCCACCGACTACGATACCCGATCCGAACCAACTGTTGATCGTTGTCGTGGTACTGACAGCATTTCTCCATTTGTCGACAACCGAGTAATGGGTAGTCTCGGTTTCTTCATGCGGTGGGATTGTCCCATGAGAAATTTCCGTGCTTGGGGTGGCTCTGACCGTATCGATCAATGCAGCCCGCCCATCAGCATACTCCTTCGACAACAACTTCTTCACGGGTACCGGATAGAAACCGGCATCGCCCAGAAATTCAGCGCGATCTGCATAGGCAAGCTTCATCGCTTCTGCCATGAGGGAGATGGTGCGAGGAGTGCCAAAACCGCTTGTTGCAATATCGTATCGCTCGAGCAAATTCAGCAAATGAATCAAAACCACCCCACCCGAACTTGAAGGTCCCATGGAAATGATATCACAACCGCGATATGTCCCCTCAACGACAGGCTTCTCCAATGCCTGGTAGGCTTTTAAATCCTCTTGGCTGATGAGTCCGCCTCCCTTCTTCATCTCTTTCACGAGCAATTCGGCCGTTTTGCCCTGGTAGAATCCATCCTTTCCATCTTTCAGGATCCTCTTGAGTGTTTCCGCGAGCTCTTTTTGAATGAGAGTGTCACCTCTACGATACGGTTTGCCTTTTCGTGCAAAGGCTTTCATGGTAGAAGAATACAATTTGAATTCTCTCCACTTCTCATTCATGACCTTCGCCAATCCTGCCCCGACAGGAAACCCTTTTTCAGCCAATCGTATTGCCGGAGTCAACACCTGGTCCCGTTTCATCGTGCCATATTTTTCCAGCGCGTCCAACATCCCCGCTACAGATCCCGGAACCCCCGCTGAAAGATATCCCTGTTCACTCTTCGAAGAAAGGAAATGACCGTTCACATCAAGAAACATATCGCGCGTTGCTTTGGCGGGAGCTTGTTCGCGGTAATCAAACGACGTAGTCCGGCCATCGGCCATCCTTATCACCATGTATCCGCCACCTCCAATGTTCCCCGCTTGGGGAAATGTGACGGCAAGAGCAAATCCCGTTGCAACGGCAGCATCCACCGCATTTCCTCCCTCTTTCAGAATTTCCAGACCGACTGAGGATGCGATTTTTTCTGCAGAGACAACCATCCCATGTTTTGCCTGGACCGGTCGCTTTGACGAAGAGGAGGCGAAGGATGACAGGCACACGATAGCACTGAAAAAATACATCAGGCTTGATCGAATCATTGAGTTCTTACGCGAAGTGATCGGGAACGAGGGTTTCGTGATCAATCTCTGTCCAATCCAAAGCAGAACAGTAATCTGTGCGAGGCTATTGCTTTTTTCATGAGAGGCATTGTTGCGACCGATTGTCCGGTTGATTCCGATGCAATTGTCCAAGAATGGAGCATCCCCCACATCACAACGAGTAGGTGCAGGAAGGGTAACACGAATGCATCGCCTTGTGTCGGTTGACCAAGTGTGACACTAGAAACCCAAGCAGGAATCTCCAGTTGTGGAGGACAGTCTCCGTTGAGTTAGAATGGCAAGTCGGTTGCCGGACTGGACGGCGCTTCTTCATGTGTCGGAGCCGTTTCGCCGGCGGAAGCAGATCCACCTTTGTTGTCGAGCATAAGCATCTCGTCAATCACGATTTCCGTGACGTAACGCTTTACGCCATTCTTGTCATCATAATTTCTATACTGCAGTTTCCCCTCTAAATAGATCTTGCCCCCCTTTTTTAGATATTCCCCGCATATCTCGGCCAGTTTTCTCCATGCAACGATGTTATGCCATTGCGTACGTTCCTGCACATTGCCCTCAGGGTCCTTCCACGATTCGTTGGTTGCAAGGGTGAAACTTGCGACCGCGACCCCGCTACTGGTATATCGCAGCTCAGGATCTTTGCCAAGATTGCCAATCAATATGACCTTGTTAATGCAGCGCGTTGCCATGATGGGATCCTCCCCGTGTGTATTGAGTCGATTGGTAGTGTTGTATTCCCCGAAAAATAATCGAAAAGGGCCTGAGAATCAAGGATCAGACAAGAAGCAACATTTTCCTGCTGTGCCCAAACATTTTTGAGCTGGCTACCCGATTGGCCTCCTGAAACCAAATGTCTGCTACGCGGTAAGGAACTTCATTCCGGCGCACACTCCGTGGGCCTAATGATAGACGGGTTCTAACTTGAAAATGTGGCATCGATGGGGAGTGAGAACAAACATGCGGTTGCCGAAGAACGCAATGTCTGTCACAGACACGATGGGTTCTTCGGCCAGAAGCGTTCTCAAGGGCGTTTCCGACCCAACCGTACCATCTACGTTGTACCAAAACAACGTATCCGCACTAACAGCCGCGATCCCGTCGGGAGTGGACTGCCCGCCGACAATATCGCTGTGAAGATCTTGCGCGAAGGATCGAAGATAGTTGCCATAAAAATCAAATTCGAGGATTTTGTTCTTCTCCAACACATAAACGTATTGATCTCCTTCAGAACAGACTTTTACGGGATTCTGGAGCTTGCCTCCAGCTTTGTTGAGGTCACCAAAACTCCTCTCGAACCTCGAATCAGATGAGAATTCGACGATCCTCAGATTCTCTGAATCGAGGATTATTAAGTCGCCTTGATTTGAAAGTTCAACGCCAGCGGGATAGCCAAACCGTGCTGGCGCATACGTCGAGTCGCGTGTAAATAGGGAGGAAAGGAGATTGGAATACCGATCGAATCGTTGAATGCGGTGGTTGCCGTAGTCTGAAACGTAAATATTGAGACCATCCGTTGCAACGCCTGTGGGCCTGTCGAACGTTGTAGCGGTCCAACCATAGCCGCCCAGCACTGACGGAGAGTCTTGAGGGGACTTATAAATTAAGACGGCATTCCTTTTGGAATCAATGACGTAGACCTTCCCCTCCGGACTGACGGTTATGCGGGTGGCCTGCTCAAACGATCCAAATGAAGTCTCAGAAACAAACAGTGTGTCTGCAGGAGGCGCCGTGCTGCCACTCCCAGCGAGGAATATGCAGATTAGTGCAAGTACTGTTGCCATCCAGCATCTTGAATTTCACCACGTTTGGTCGAGTTGGTAAGGACATAGTTGCCAAACCCGGAACGATCGATGAAATCGAATTCCACACCACTCTCGATTTGATAGTAGTGCCAGATTTCGTACGGCTTGGAGTCTTGGCCGCTCGGGAATCGTTCCACTTCTTCGGGCTCTCCGTAGAGGAGATATACCCTACCACGATCCGTTTGCCAACCTTCCTTGCCCATCCCGCGATATCGCTGATTCGCCACGGTAACTCGATGGAGGAATACATTCCTGTCCATCTGTTTCCTTCCGTCCTGACCATGTTCGACATCGGCCCAGAATTTTGCCAGGAAATCACGCTTCGCTTCCTGCGTGCTCATTTGTTTGAACCTTTTTGTTTCATCCTGTGACGCCAGGTATTGGGCTTCGCGAAATTCTTGCGACAATTCATCCGACGTCATTCCTGCAAACTCAGTTGCGTTCAGGGTCCCTGCACCGACGGCCGGTTGTTTGATATGCGGATTGCTCAGAAAGAGTGTTTTTGCCGAACCGCACACTTCTGTGCCTGCCTGATCATACACGGATACGCCTATTCGATACCGTCCTGAAGGGAATGATGAGACATTCATCATGCCCACGTCAACAACGTCTTTTGCCGAATACTTCTGACTCTTCGTTGCTTCACGAACGACCTTGTTCGTTCCATCATAGAGACGCACCTTGATGGTATATGCAGAATCGGGATGGAGATTGTATAGTTCCAGGTAGTAGAATGAAACGGGATGTGATGTCACCCCAAACACCAGGGAAGGATTTGGTATGACCTCAAGTGAATTCTTCTCGAACAACTTCGATTGGTGTGTCCCGCTACTGACTTCTGAACAGAGCTCCAGGTCACTCGATGCCGCAGAGGAAGGGAACCAGTGAACTGTGAGCGAATAACTCACCGAATCGCGCATTGTCGGCTGAAGTGAATCGTGTGCTGCGACCTCCAGGACATAATCCCCGAAAGGCACCGCATACGATGTCTGCGTGACGAATGTCGTATTCACATTCCGGAATGTTGTGTCTGCAATCGTAACCGGGATGAGCAATCGCTGATCCAGCACGGTTGAGTCTGCACCTTTCTTGCGAATAACCGTCCTGACGATGACCATTCCTTTGTAAACGCTATCAACTTGACTAAAGCTCAGGAGCCGCGGATACAAACCATAGTAGACCTCTACATAGGAGGATGTGGAATCGTATCGAAATCGGGCAAAATCAGCGTTGAAGGCGAAGGCTCCGTGAGGACGATACTGTTGTCCAATACTGAGCGACTGCAAAAGGGCGATAGCAAGGAAGAGGAAAAGAGTCTTTTTCATGATGGGATCCGGAACTATGCCTCCTGACTTTGTTTACACAGCCCGAGTTTCGGCCTGCAAAAGCTTTGGCCAAGGAGATACTTGGTGATGAAAATAAGATGATTTAAGAAGAAGTGCTATTGCTTTCTTTTGCTTTCCAAATTCGCTGAACCGGAAACCGTTTGCACAGTTTTCCAAATTCAACGAAGGATGCTTTGGAATCTGAAGCGGCAGTGAATGAGAGGCGAACAACCACAACAGTCTTCACAACAATTGCAGCGACCTGCCATGCCGATTAAGCAAAAAAAACCGCCAGCAAGAGAGTCCTTACTGGCGGTCTTAGATAGAGGGGTTTGTTCTGCTAGAAATTCATGCGTATGTCAATCAGATTATTCGCCGAAAAATACTTCACAGGAACGTAGGCATAGTCAACGCTAATGCCGATACCTGCGTATTTCTCAAGATTGATACCCGCTCCTAGCGTGTAGTTCTGGAAAATCGAGACTGTCCCCGAAACATCAGTGCTGTAGAGATACCCGGCGCGAATGAATATCGAATTTTGGAAGTTATACTCACCACCAACTCGATATCCGTCAATGCCGTAGTTATCGTTTTCATATGCTACACTGATCCTCAGGCTATTGTCTTCATCGATTGGCTTGGCGTAACCAACTCCAAGATCGATGACCGAGGGCATTTGGAAACTAGCAGCTTCGACTTTGTAGTAGCTCAATCCGCGGGCGGCATTTGGATCACTTGCCTGCACCCACAAACTGGAGCCTCCATACTGCATCGATGTTCCGATATTTCTCACGGTAACGCCGAGCGCCAAACCTTCAACGCCGATGAGGTTTTTATACTGCACACCGGCATCAAACGCGAGACCGCTCGCCGAGACTCCTCCGAAACTCTCGCTCACCACGTTGAGATTTACACCAAATCCAACGCGGTCAGACAATTGCTTCGAATAAGTCAGACCGAGCGTGAAAAACGATGGGCTGATCTCCTGGCCATTGCCGTCCGGTTGTTGCACCGTCGTAACAGGGATGGTCCCAATGTTGAACGAGCGGAGGGACAACCCTAGTGACCCGACCCCCTCGATCTTGGTCGCGAGAGCAACGTAACTTATATTGATATCAGCGATGTATTGCCGATAGGAGAACAGCGCGCTGCTTCCACTCCCTGCATCGAGACCAGCCGGATTCCAGGTAATGGCATCGACCCCGGAGACACTGGAGATGTTTGCACCCGACGTGGCAACATACCGAGCGCCGACAGGGATCGTCAGTTCAGGCGCCGCCGACAGCCCGGCCTTCGTCTGCGCGAACGCAGATGCGGTGCCAAGCAGGATGGTGCATACACCCAAGACAACCAGCATTACATTCTTCTTCATAATTTTTCGCTCCTTGTTAGTAGTTGGAGGCGACACACAATGACCTCGCAGTACTCACGTTAATATGTTGGTAGTATTTGTTCTTCCTGAACAATCGCAATCTTCAGCGTCTTGGTTTTTCCCAAGCTGGGCATATCAATGAATGCGATGTATACGCCGCTCGCTACTGGGAGACTGTTCTCGTTCCTCAGGTTCCAATCAGTAAACGTCGAAGTCCCGTCCGTTGTTGGAAGAGTCCTGACGAGAACACCTGCCAGTGTAAAGATGCGGATTGTCGCACCACCCGGAAGATGAGTGAACCGAACATACTTGCCCAGACGGTTCGTCTCGTTTGGATTGACACCGTAGTATGGGTTCGGGAAGACGTTGATCTTGTTCACGTCTGCCTGAGCCGTCGCCGTGCTGAACGTCGGCGCAGGGGCGGTAAACGTGAACACATCATCGGCCGTATTGATATGGTTGGCAAGGATCTCCATGACATTATTAGACCTCCAAGCGGTGGTAGTCCTTCTTGTAATGGTGCCAAACCACATGATCGGCAATGTCACGTCGAGGATATCATCCTGCAGTACCGGATCCGGGGTCGTGCTGTAGTCGACATCAAAGATGTAGAACCACTCACGAGGACCATTTGCCCCGATATTATCTCCAACTGTCCCATCGGTAGCACTACCATAGTTTGTCGTATCGGCAGCATACGGAGGCCAGTATTTTCCGTCCACCAAGCCGTTTATTTTGTTGTCTTCAAGATACCCCACCATCAACCGTCGTGGCGTTGCTGCTTCAATATCATACGCCGCTATCGGCATCGATTTGTTGTAATCCTGGTAGGCATACCCAGCCGTGGGATTGATGATAAATGGAGTGAACGAAGGGCGAGCTGGTGCTGCGGTTGCCGCACGCATATACCGATAAGCGTAAGATGCATTTGCATCATTCGGATCCAGAATGTTGCCAGAGGCATCCGTTGTGGCAAACCGTATTTCGGTGTTCTTCAACTTGTCATACGTCACCGTCGAGCCCGAGAACCATTGATCGAACGCGTTGCCGATTGCCCCACCGAATCCCTCTGAACCCCACACACCATTGGTGAACGTCCAGAAACGCTGCGCAGCTGGAGTCCACGTATAGCCTTTCATACCTGGAGGAGGACCAGCAACGATAACCTGAACGCCATCTACCGTAAGATAGTTGGCATCACCGGCTTGATTTGTCCCGGTAAGCTTGACAGTGTTACCCTTTGTGACATCAATGATGCTCCATCCGCCAGCTGCATCGAACGTCACATTGTAAGTGTCGCCAGTCAATTGATCGGGCTGTAGGACAACGGCTGTTACGGATCCATCGCTGACAGCCCCACCGAGTGTGTTGGTATGACTGACGTGCAATGAGTCACCTCCTCCTGCTCCAAAACGCACTCCAGGCTTCGTAGCCGCCGGCTCTACAACGAGTGGGACCGGTGAACTTTCGAGTGATGGGAACGGTGCCTGGAATACGGATACAGGATTGTTCCAGTTTGGATTGTAGGAGTACGAGGTTACGGCAAAATAATACACAGCGCCGTTGACCAACGGTCCCTGCTTCAAATAATCCTTTGTCAGAACTAACGACCTTGATATCCCTTTGTCGCTACCGAACTCGACCGGTTTCGTCACAATGACACCCGTTGTCTGATCCAACGCAGGAGCCACAATGACGGTCACGTTATCAACGATATCATACGTTGCAATGCGCACTCCCTGGTCTATTGTGGAGCTTGGGGACGGGAGTTGATAGACATTGTACCCTTCAAACGCAAACCCATTGTTATCACTGGACTCAATGGTATTCACACTGTTGGCGTCTGCGCCCCAGTTTAGAACAACCTTGCCGTCCAACTGTGAAACCGATGTCCTCGGACTTGGCGGAGGGGTCGGTAAGTTGAAGTTATTGTTGAAGGCAAATTGGGCATAACCCACGTTATACTTCAATACCTTCACGCTGCCGATATTGTCTGCCCCCAGACCGGAGAGCAGCGCAATGACCACTTCAGCAGTATCTCCTTTCTTCATCGTAATTGGACCGTGGACTGTAACAAGTCTGCGGTCACCTGTCGATAAATCAAGTCCATCAATCCATCCTTGACCGGTCGTGGGATCGCCAGACAAAATATAATTTGTTACTATACCGTTGTCTACCGCATATGTCGAAGATTTGTAGAATGGAATACCCGCAGGATATGCCGGGCGGGGCAAATCGCCACGCATCAGGTTATACCATTGTTGTGTTCCAGCGTAATCAGCGTTATCAGGGTCAGATATCACTGTTCCCGACGCAAAATAACACGCGGATGTCATCGGAGTAGATAGCCCATTTCGCTCGTGCCAATACTTGTATCCATGCTGTGTACGGAAATCAAGGATCGCACTGTCGGCCGCATTCCCTGTGTAGTGCGACACTCCCTGCAGAAAAACATACCCAACTGCCGGGCAGGGTAGACCAACCGCCGCATACTTCGCGTCAATGGTCTTGGAATTGTACACATAGTTGAGATTCAGCAACGAATCCGAGCCGGCATAATCGTCGCCGGAATCACCATTATCAGGGTCCGACCACTGAACGACAAACATGCTGTCGATCTCGGAATTTGCCGGAGAACCCGGATTTCCTTTGTAAATCAGCTTTACCTGCTTGAAAATGATATTATTCAACGGCGTCGACGACGCATAGGACCACAATGTGCTCTGTTCTTCCATTCCGATGGGGGGCGACCCTGCAAATGGTCCCGTGACAGATGCGGTCGCATCATTGCACACGAACCAGATTGTCTTTGTTGCCCCAGGAATACCGGGAATATCATGAGGATTGGTGTAATCATAGGCGGCATCGTATCTCACCTGTTTCACCGAATCGATATACCACGGCGCACCTTTCGCAGCGGGCCATTCTTTCCAGTCAGTAAAATACTGGGTTGCAATCTGGGTCTTTTGGCCGTCGGATACGCTTGGCTGCGGTACCTGAAAATACGAAGCGGCGTCTGGCCCTAAATCCGGCCATTGTGTCGGATCACTTTGGACAGAGAGGGGCATGTCGCCGCGAACTTGAAATGCCCTTGAACCCGCGTCGCCAGCATCGCCTGCATTCACGGTGCCATCGGCATTCATCGCACCCGGTTGCATACCAATAAAGTATGTGTCTCCTGTTACTCGGAGCGAATTTGTAAACAACCCATCGGTCACGAATCCGCCAAAGACGACTCCTTCCTGGTAAATATCGCCCACACCACACCCTCTGGGAAACTCCCCGTTCCAGGATTGGGATACGATCTGAGGGAAGAAGCCGTCACTCCGAAACCAGGCTGTCTGATTGTTTCCATTCATGACAACATACGGTTGTCCTGCTGTTACCTTGGATAGCCCTTTCTTCGTCCCCGGCTTCTCTTTCGCCGGCGAAGGAATCACCATCAAAAGCATGGCAAAGAACAGAACCGTTACTTTTATACGAGATTTCATAATGGCAATCTCCTGTGTGTTAGAAATTCCTGTTCAAAATACTTAGAATTCGATCTTTGCACCCACTCGTACCTGCCGCGGCATTCCAAAGTTGCTGAATCCATTCGTCCGTATCTGGTTTTGATTGTCTTGCAGATTCATCACCTGGTATAGCGCGACATACTTTGCTCCGTATTGTTCGACGGACTTGCCGCTTGCGACTGCATCGCTCAACCAGCCATCGTCATACGCATTTCCAGTCCTGTAGTACACGTTGATAACATTCTTCGTGTTCAGAAGATTTTGAACGTAAGCATAGATGTTCAAGTCGACCACGGAGAGCGAAATCGTCTTGTCGATGCGAAGGTCGAGCTGGTAAAACCACGGAGTCGTGGAAGCACCGATGGGTTCGGCCGGAAAGCGCGATCGCGAATCCTGGTTATTCAGAATTCCGCCGAGATCAGGCCCTTGTTGACCCGCCGATCCATTTGCAAGCGTAAATGGATGACCCGAATTGAACGTAAACAGGAGATTAACGCCCAAACGCTCAAGGATTAGACCGCCATCCCCTTTATCCCACCGGTAGTCCAATGACACCGATCCACGGTGAGTCTCCGCATAATCCAGAGGAACCACCATGCTCGGCTTGATTGTGTTGCCGGCAACTTGTGATAGACCATTTCCGCTATTCGCAAACGAGTTCGTTCCACGAGCGTCCTGTAACGTATAATTGACCTCAGCCATGATCCTGTTCGTTCTGCGAACGTGAATGCTGATTTCCAATCCTGCTACGGTCTCAAAGTCCCCGTTCGTGTAGGCGTAGAATGAAGGCACGAGCGAGCTTGGGTCCTGCGGGAAGAACGCGTACTGTAATTGCCCTTCCGTGTTCTTGTAGAATCCCGTGATGTCAAAAGCCGCCGCGTCGGTGAACTGTTGCGAAAATCCTATTTCATACTGTGTCGTCCTTACTGGCGCTATGTTATAGCCAATCGGACTGAGGAAAAAGTTTCCACCCGCCAAGTATCGTAGTGCATTCGCCCTGGATACGTACGTGGTATACAACGGCGGAGCCTGGACGAATTTTCCGTACTGCATGTGGAAGACTGTCTTGTCCGAAGCCGGGAACGAGAAACCGAGGCGCGGCTCAAGATAGGAATATGTCTTTGCCTTTCCCGGGGTCGAGATCACATAATTGGCCAAATCGTAACCCAGATCTTGTGGATTGTTGTATGTCCAGTCATCAAAATTCATCACGTCATATCTCAATCCAGCATTGATGTTCAGGTCGCTGAATTCAATGCGATCCTGAATGTACCCTGCTGCGAAATACGGATGTTTCGGCCCATCAGCACCGCTGGTGAGAGGGTTCCCAAATTCATCAAACCCATAGTTGTTGACGAACAACTGGGACCTCATGATGAGGGCAATAGCACTGGCATCGCGCGCCGCATTCGGGTCTGTGAGCATTGCAGAATACACACCTGTACCAATCCCGTAGTGCGAAACGCTCCAATACTCATACGAACCGCCAAGGTTCAAGGAATGGTTCTCCATCTGCGATGTGAGGGCCGCACTACCGGACATATGCGTGGTGAGGTCCTTGGTAAAGGCTTGCAAAGGGGTTCCCGGGCGATTGAACGTAAATCCATTGAAATTGTAGTTTTGGGGACCCGCTGTTAGCGTGACAAAGTTATACCCGTGCTGCGAGTTCGTCACACTGTCGCCATAGGCCAGGACGTTTTCCCCAAAGGCAGGATCGTATGACTTGTTCCGTTGATCGAGGTAGTTGATGTTTACTTCTGCGAACGTCTTCGGTGTGAAGAAGTAATTAAACTTGCCATTCAACAGAAGGTTGCTGTTGTCACCTACGCCAAGTCTTCCAAGATCAAAGTAATTATTGATGGTGCCGTTGTTCTTGTTGCGTGCCCACGTGAAAGCACCTCCCAGTCGAACCTGAAGTGGCAGAAAATCAAACAACAACGTGCCGTTTGAGGTGAAGCGGTTGTTCATGCGGCCAAGGACATTTCCGGCCGGCCACTGCATCAACACGGAGTCGCCTTTGTGTCCGCCGGAAAGGCCGTTGTCATAGTAGTAACCCAAATCCGCTCCCGAAAAAAACGTCGGTGCACGGTCTCGAACGAAGTTATTCTCACCAGCAACGAAGAGCTTAATTTTGTCGGACATAACGGGAAGAGAAACTGTTGCAACATAATCTGAATACCCGCTTGAATATGCGCCGAGTGCTTTTTTTCCGGGATAATTGCCGAAATTGTCCGTTTCACCCTGGAGCGTAACGTTTAATTTCGATCCTCCCGTTCTCAATGTCTGTGATACAATACCTGCGTTTGCACCGCCAAGCTCAGCACCGTAGCCTCCAGCTTGAACCGCGATTTCCTGCAAGGCCTCCGGAATTACTGTCACAAGAGAACCTGGATTGTTGGTTTCGCTGGTCTTCGCCGAGCTGCTGACAATGTCTTTAACATTTGCTCCGTCAATCATGTAACCGACTTCATCCTGTCGACTGCCGCGAACATAGGCAATGCCGTTCGACACGACCACACCCGGCTGCAACGAGAAATATCCCTGCACACCGCGGATGGGAAGATTCTTAATATCATCGGTAGTAGTAATACGGACTGCGTTCGTAGCGGTCTTTTCGATCAATGGTCGCGTAGCGATAATCTCAACCGCATTCAATTGGACTGCCGTCGATGCGAGTTGAACGTTCAATTCTCTCGTCAGTCCGGAAACGACACTGACGCTGGAGATTGTCGTAGGCTGATATCCTACGTAGGTCGTCCTCAGATTATAGGAGCCGGCCGATACGTTGAGAATTGAATAATTACCGTTCACATCTGTGGAAGCGCCCAGAGCCGTTCCTTCAAGAATAACGTTCGCTCCGATCAACGGCTCTTTTGTCTCGCGATCCGTGACTTGTCCGGTGATTTTTCCGTATTGGGCAAATGCGGAAACCGAGATCGCGACGAGCAAGAACAGTGCTATACTATATCGTTTCATCATTCTGTCCTCCTTTAATCTTCTTTAAATACTATTGCCGACCAAGAACTTGCCGCCTTCGAGCCTGAAAACACCACGCCAAAACGTCCATCTCCCGAGCCGACTGCCGTTGCCGCCACCAGAGTGCTTCCGTCAGATCCGACCACCGTAAACTGAGGACTGCCTGCAGTCGGAGCGGAATAGTACGCGGAGTTTCCCATGAAGGACAACGGACTTTGGTTGGAAGTATCCGAGGACGCAGTTATGAGGTGAAATGTTAATCCGCCGCTCACCTCAACCGCCGTATCAGAGGACATATTGTAGAATCGAACCAATTGAGCACCAGCCACAGACGCTACCGCACCGGTGTACGTTGTTCTTTCACTGGCGCGAACATACGTTCTGGCTGCATCGCCATTTGTAGGTTCATACACACTGAAAAATGTGTACTTGTAGTTCGGCGTCAACGGCTGCCGCAGTGTATCGTTGGCCGCACCGTAGGTAAACGAAAAAAACCGGGTCCCTGACGGCAAGCTGAGATACGACGACGCGCCTTGAAAAGCGACGGTTGCGGTTGCTGTAGTACTCTTGTCGATATTCACAACCATCGAACTCCCCGTATTGGCGAGGTTGACGAACTTCACGATCGAACGAAAATCGGTTGGACTGAATTCCGGGTTGTTCACTTCGACACAACCTCCCAGATAGAGAGCCAAGACAGCAGACATCATTACAACGAACTTCAACATTGCAGAATGTTTCATACCTCCTCCGGATAAGTATTAGGAGTGAAAAGTAAGAAAGATGGAGCTTGTGCTAAGAATGGGGCTTTCCACAATCGTCCCTGCGTCCCAAACAGAATTGTTACCACGAACAGAATTCTTAAAGTGAAGGCCTTCTGTGCTCTATTGCAGTGGTGGAAAGCACATTCAGTGTGTTAGGTGAGTAAAGTGTTCACAAGGTCTATTCGCTCGCGCCCCCGAAGAACAACTTGCACGAGCATCTGGATTCACCTCCTTTTGAAAGCAACGGTTAAGTAAGTGATAGAAGCGCCCTGAACCTTGGCCTAATATAGAAGTTGTTACAGTGTTTGTCAAGTTTTTTTTAATAAAAATGAAAGAAATACGGGATCGATGCGGGACTCGGCACTTGTTCCATTAATGAGAATAACGGATGCGTTCAGACATCCGAATAGAATCGGGTCCAATGTGGATCTGTTCCGCAATTTTCCAATTTCGGCGGACGCTTGAGATCCGATATGGACATGCTTCTGCATGCCTTCGCAGTTGAGATAGTTCGATTTGTGCGCAGAGCAAAGTTGAAAAAAGAAGAGTCTTCTACGTCAAGCGCAAAAAAAAGGACCCCGGACTATCGTTCGGGATCCTTTTTTTTTGGATACATCCTGGAAACAATAAGGCTACACGGCCTCTTTCTTTTGTCTTGGCTTTTCTTTGAGGTGACCCTCAATGTATTTCAGCAGCTCGTTTCTCCCTTCGCCAGAGACTATGGAGAAAGGCACAATACCTCTGCAACAGCCATCGGTCAAATTCCACTTGAAACGGTCGCGGTATACCTCAAGCTGCTTTGCAAGCTTGCTCACGGGCAACTTGTCTGCTTTTGTAAGGACCAGAAGATAAGGCACTTCATAGTACTCGAGCCAATCCATCATCATCAGATCCAACGGTGTCGGTTCCTGGCGTGAATCGATGAGCTGCATTGCAATGCCGATCGGATTGCCCCGCTTCAAAAAATCCTCGATGAGTTTCTTCCAGCCGGCGCGCATCTGCTCAGGCACTTTCGCATAGCCGTACCCCGGAAGATCGACGAAGTAGAACGAATTGTTGATGATGTAATAATTGATTTCCCGCGTCTTTCCCGGGGTGACACTGGACCGGGCGAGGCTCTTGCGGTTGCACATTTTGTTGAGGAGCGACGACTTGCCGACATTCGATCGCCCGATGAACAGAGTCTCACGCAACTCGTTCTTCGGGAGTTGACGAAGATCGACTACTCCTTGTAAGAATTCCGCTGTGTTGATTTTTAACATATCCTTTGCACCTCCGTTACCGAAAAGGTAAACTGTAGACTATTTGTCTTCCTTCTTGGTTTTATCGCCCTTTGAAGCTCCGGTGGCAGAAGCGGTTGTCGACTTTGTGCTCGGAGCCGATTTTGACACCTCTGCGGTTTCCTTCGCCGGAGATTCACCCTTTGTGCCTTTCGGCGCGCCACGCTTGCGGCGTGGTTTTGAAGCCTTGCTTGCCTGCTTCTGTGCAGCAGGTTCCTGAGCAAGATTATAATCGACAAGTTCAAGAACAGCCAACTCAGCGCCATCGCCCTGTCGTTGACCGAGTTTCACAACACGTGTGTATCCTCCCGGTCGGGCAGCCACCTTTGGTGCAATGTCGTTGAACAGCGACGAGACTGCCTTGCGATCGTGAAGGAATGAGAACGATACACGTCGGGCATGGACATCCTTTTGGGTCCCACCGGTCTCCCGGGCAACGGCGTTTTTCGCACGGGTGATCAGTTTTTCAATAACCATGCGCGTCTCTTTTGCTTTCGCGACGGTTGTTCGGATTTTTTTGTGCGTTATGAGGGCAACACTGAGCGCCGAGAGTGTGGCTTTTCTGTGGCTCGCTGTTCGTCCTAATTTTCTACCTGATACCTGATGCCGCATGCATTCAACTCCTTTTCAGCGTTTACTCGTTTCCGTCTTTGAGATACTTGTCCACATCCATCCCGAACGTCAATCCGTATTCATCGACAATCTGGGAAAGTTCTGCGAGGGATTTGCGACCAAAATTGCGGAATTTGAGAAGTTCCGATTCATTGCGCCGGACAAGGTCTGCCAGCGTCTTGATATTGGCGGAACGCAGACAATTGTGGGAACGCACGGAAAGCTCCAACTCGTCAACGGACATCTTCAGGATCTTGCGAACCCTGCCAACTTCAGCCTCTTGTTCGGTTTCACTCTTTTCTGCTTCAGGTTCCGCGCCGAAATTGATGAACAGTTGTACGTGATCCCTCAGAATTTTGCCGGCGTGCGTCAGCCCATCCTCGGGAGAAATCGATCCATCAGTTTCGATTTCCAGGATCAGTTTCTCATAGTCCGTCTGACCACCGACTCTTGTCGGCTCCACGAAGAATCTGACATTTCTGATCGGCGTGAAGATCGAATCGATCGCAATCATACCGAGCGGCTGATCCGGCGATTTGTTCTCTTCTGCCGGAACGTAGCCTTTTCCCCGACCGAGACGTAGTTCAAGATCAAAATTAGCATCTTTGTTCAGGGATGCGAGATGGAGATCAGAATTCAGGATCTCAATTTCGGGCGAGGATTTTTGAATCTCTGCGGCAACGAATTCTCCCGGACCTTTGACCGAAACTGTGATTTTCGTTGCCTTCTTGTTGATAGCCTTGATGCGTACCTGTTTCAAGTTGAGGATGAAATCGGCCACATCCTCCACCATTCCTTTAATAGTCGAGAATTCGTGCTGTATGCCGGCAATTTGAATGGCCGTTATGGCCGTGCCGGGAAGAGAAGAAAGCAGGACTCTCCGGAATGAATTGCCAATAGTGACGCCGAATCCCTTCTCGAGGGGTTGAACGAAGAACCGCCCGAATGTCGGCGTTGAGGACGATTGTTCAAGTTCGATTCTTTCAGGCATTTGAACCAAGGTGGTGCTCATAGTATTTATTCCCACTCAAATTGCAAATTGTATGCGTTGCGTTGATCGATTGTCAGGAGTACCTCCCCTGACCGTTATTTCGAATACAACTCAACGATGAGTTGTTCGTTCGCATTCAGCGGAACATCGGCCCGCTCCGGAACATTGAGAAATGTGCCAGACATAGATGCCTTATCGAGACTGAGCCAGGGAAGCATGGCGTTGTCTTTCATTCGTTTCATCGATGAATGAATGACCTCGAGTTTCTTGCTCTTGTCACGCACTTGCACGACATCGCCGGGGTTCAGGAGGTACGATGGAATGTCGACAATTTTACTGTTGACCAGGAAATGTCTGTGAAGGACAAGCTGGCGTGCAGCCTTTCGCGACGGCGCAAGACCCATCCTGTACAGAACGTTGTCAAATCTCCGTTCCAGCGTCTTCACAAGCATGTCTCCTGTCCTGCCTGTGGCTTTGGACGCGCGTTCAAAGTAGTTCCGAAACTGTGCCTCGAGCACGCCGTACTGACGGCGGACCTTCTGCTTTTCACGGAGTTGAATGCCGTACTCGGAAATTCGTGAACGTCGTGATTGCCCATGCTGACCAGGAGCATAATTGCGTCGTTCGACTGGACATTTATCGGTATAACACTTGGTGCCTTTGAGGAAAAGTTTCTGCTTTTCCCGCCTGCACAATTTGCAGCTGGCATCAATATATCTTCCCATAGTTCTCCTGATTTAAGAAAGTTGAAACGTTCGTTACACGCGTCGGCGCTTGGCCGGACGACATCCGTTGTGCGGAATTGGCGTTATGTCCCGTATCATCGTCACCTCAAGTCCTGCGGTCTGCAGAGATCGGACGGCTGCCTCACGACCACCTCCGGGTCCTTTGATAAAGACTTCAACCCGCCGTAGACCCAAATCATGAGCCTCTTTTGCCGCAGCCTCGGCTGCGACTTGAGCGGCAAACGGCGTACTCTTGCGGGATCCCTTGAAACCGTTCTTTCCGGATGTTGACCAGGCAATAGTGTTCCCGTACGTATCAGTCAAGGTCACAATGGTGTTGTTGAACGTGGCTTTGATGAACGCCTTGCCGTTGGAATCAACATGGACTTTCTTTTTCTTTTTTGTTACGGGTGCCGCTACCTGTTTTGCCAAAGACAATATCCTCCAAATGAATGCTCAATCGTGACTAACGGTCTTACTTCTTCTCCAGCGCCTTCTTCTTGCCGGCAACTGTTCTTCTCTTGCCCTTGCGCGTTCGCGCATTCGTGCGCGTCCGTTGTCCCCGCACCGGAAGTCCCTTGCGGTGACGAAGACCACGGTAGCAGCCGATGTCGGTGAGGCGCTTGATATTCATCTGCACATCACTCCGCAGCGCGCCCTCAACCTTCGCATCCGACTGAATGATCGAGCGAATCGAAGCGACTTCCTCATCCGACAACTCGCCAATTTTCTTATTATAGTCGATCTTCGCCTTGGTCAGAATGCTTTGAGCGGTCGAACGACCAATTCCGTAGATATACGTTAACCCGATCTCGGAACGTTTGTTTTTCGGTAAATCTACTCCCGCAATACGAGCCACTGAGATTTCTCCTTATAACGAGTTAGCCCTGCCGTTGTTTGTGCTTTGGGTTTTTGCATATCACGCGCACAACACCCTTGCGGCGGATGATCTTGCAGTTTTCACAAATCTTCTTTACAGACGAACGTACTTTCATTGGGTTTCTCTTCTCTATTTGTACCGATACGTGATGCGACCTTTCGAGAGATCGTAGGGCGACATCTCCACTGTGACGCGATCACCCACGAGGATCTTTATATAATGCATCCTCATTTTTCCGGAAATGTGTGCCAGAATCTCCACTCCATTGTCCAACTTCACTTGAAAGCTCGCATTCGGAAGTGTTTCCGTGATCACACCATCGACTTTTATTGGACCTTGTTTGGCCATAGACCGATCACTGCGTTAGTATCTCCGGCTTCCCATCAACAATCGCGATCGTATGTTCAAAATGTGCCGACGGAAGCCCGTCACGCGTCACAACCGTCCAACCATCGGATTCCATATTGACCTGATAGCCACCGCAATTGACCATCGGCTCGATTGCCAGCGTCATGCCGTTCTTCAGTTCCGGACCCGTTCCCGGTTTCCCGAAGTTTGGGACGTTGGGTGGTTCGTGCAACTCCTTGCCGACTCCATGACCCACAAGCTCCCGCACAACCGAAAATCCATTTGTCTCAACATACGACTGTACGGCGAAGGAAATGTCGTGCACTCGATTGCCCACCGTTGCTTTCTCGATCCCTTTGCAGAGCGACTCCTCGGTTACCTTGAGCAATCGCTGCTTTTCTGTCGAGATTTCGCCCACGGGAAACGTCCATGCGCCATCGCCGAAGTAACCCTCCTTCTTCACGCCAACATCGATCGACACGATTTCCCCCTCTTTCAACATTCTCTTGCTCGGAATCCCGTGGACAACCGCCGAATCAATCGATGTGCAGAGAGTTGCAGGAAACAGATTATTCTTCTGACTCCCGTAACCCTTGAACGCCGGCAGACCGCCGAACGTCCTGATGTAGTCCTCTGCAAGTTTGTCGAGAACCAGGGTTGTTACTCCCGGTCTGATCTGTGCTCCAACGAGCTTGAGCACTTCTGCAACAATCTTACAACTTTCACGGATCAGCTCAATCTCACGTTTCGTCTTGAGTTGGATCATCGCCTTGACGCACACTAACCGCGCCGACCCCTCAACTTGCCACTCTTCATGAAGCCGTCGTAGTGGCGCATCAGCAGATGCGATTCAACTTGTTGAAGGGTATCCAGAGCGACACCCACAAGAATCAAAAGACTCGTGCCACCGAAAAACGATGCGAAGTTCGGCGAGATTCCAGCCCTGATCAACGCTGTCGGAAGAATCGCAACAAGGGCAAGAAATATGGATCCCGGAAGAGTGATCTTGGTCAAAATATTGTCGACAAAATCTGACGTATGAGTTCCGGGCCGAATACCTGGGATAAAACCGCCCTGTTTCTTCATCGTGTCCGCAACATCTTTCGGGTTGAATGCAATGGCCGTATAGAAATACGTAAAGAAGACAATCGTCAGTCCGTAGACAACCGAATAGGCCCAGGAAGATTGATTGAACCAATTGTTATTCAATTCAGAAATAAACTCGCTGTCCGGGAAGAATGAGAAAATAATTTGCGGCACGAACATAATCGCCTGTGCAAATATGATCGGCATGACGCCTGCTGTATTGACGCGCAATGGGATATATTGAGTGACTCCGCCATAGACTTTGCGTCCTACTACCCGTTTGGCATACTGTACGGGAATTCTGCGTGTGCCTTGCGTGACCAGAACAACGAGCGCAACGATGACAGCCATGAGGCCGAGGATTACGATCTCGATGATTGGGTTTCGCGCACCGCCCAAAATCAGTTCCCATTCATTAAAGACCGCGTTTGGAAATCTTGCTATGATGCCGATAAAAATGATCAACGAAATGCCATTTCCTATTCCGCGTTCATCGATCTGCTCGCCCAGCCACATCATGAATATTGTACCTGCGGTAAGAAAGATGACCGTGCTTAATGCGAATCCGATGCCCTGCACTTCAATCGGGACAATCGGGCCGCCAGGTGTCACCGTCCGAACAAGCTTGATAACAACACCGCTCGCTTGCAGGGCAGAGATCAACACGGTCCCATACCGCGTGTACTGAGTGATTTTCTTCCGTCCATCTTCGCCCTCCTTCTGGAGTTTCTGGAAGTACGGAATCACAGCTCCCATCAGCTGGATAACAATCGAAGACGAGATGTACGGCATGATACCGAGTGCAAATATCGCGGCATTGCTGAACGCCCCGCCTACGAACAAGTCGTAAAGCCCGAGCAAACCACCTTCTGTGCCGCGCCGTACGCTTTCTGCGACCAGCCTCGCATCGACGCCGGGCAACGTGACGTGCGACCCAATTCGGACTATGACAAGGAGGGCTGCCGTGAACAACAACCGATCCCGCAATTCTTTGATCTTAAAAACGTTTGTGACTGTCTCGGTAATCTTACTCATTCGTTAGCGTCTGGATTATGACAGTACCGTCGCGGTGCCGCCGGCGGCTTCTATCTTCGTTTTGGCAGATTTGCTGAATGCATGCGCGCTAATCTGAAGTTTCGATTTGAGTTCCCCATCGCCGAGAATCTTCACCGGTTTATTTTTCTTCGAAATTGCGCCGGCATTATAAAGTGCTTCTGGTGTCACGACCACCTCAATACGTTTCTTCGCCACCAGATCCTCCAGCATACTGAGGTTTATTACCTGTTGCTCAACCCTGTTCCGCGAAGTGAATCCAAACTTCGGGACACGCCGAGTAAGGGGCATCTGCCCGCCTTCGAACCACAGCTTGAATTTGTGTCCGGAACGGGATTTCGCTCCTTTATGGCCTTTCGTCGCCGTCCCACCGTCGCCAGATCCCTGACCTCGACCTATTCTCTTCGTCTTTTTTCGGGATCCCTTCGCAGGGGTAAGATTACTTAGGATCGACGGTGTCATCATTTCACCTCTTCAACTTTCACCATATGACGGACGGCATTGATCAACCCTCTAATCTGTGGAGTATCCCTCTTGGTCACTGTATAGTTCGGTCGTCCAAGACCGAGTGCCTTGATCGTCCGTTTGGCATTCTCGAGTTGGTCAATAACGCTTCGAGTTTGCGTAATCTTGATTTTCTTAGCCTCTGCCATGTTCGATGCTCACGATAATATTATTGAAACAGCTCCTGAAGCGTGATCCCACGGCGCTTTGCCATTGTTTTTGGATCCGCAAGCGATAGGAGAGCCTTCATCGTTGCTTTTACCACATTGTGGGGATTCGGAGAACCCAATTGTTTCGTCAACACATCCTTGATGCCCGCGGATTCGAGAACGGCTCGCACACCGCCGCCAGCTATGAGGCCAGTACCGGGAGTTGCCGGTTTCAGAAGAACTTTGCCCGCACCAAATTTGCCGACGACCTCGTGCGGTATCGTGCCTCTGAACAGCGTCACTGTTACCACATTCTTCTTCGCGTCGTCAATACCCTTGGCTATGGCATCTGCGACTTCATTTGCTTTGCCGAGACCGATACCGACGTGGCCATTACCGTCTCCCACAACGACAATAGCATTGAAACTGAATCGACGACCGCCTTTGACGACCTTGGCAACTCTGTTGACGTGAACAAGCCTGTCTTTCAGTTCGTGTTCGCTGGCTCTGATTTTTCCCATACTCGATGTCTTAGGTAGATAGAATGAACTATTCGTTTAGAACTTCAGTCCGGCTTCGCGTGCACCATCAGCGATGGCTTTGACGCGTCCGTGGTAGAGATAACCATTACGGTCGAACACGACTTCATGGATATTTTTCTCAAGGGCCTTCTTTGCTGTCGCCATGCCGATCAACTTGCATACGGCGATCGGCGATTTCACTTTTGTAACCTCTTCTTTCAGATCCTTCGAACGCGTCGATGCCGTGACGAGCGTTTTTCCAGCCACATCATCGATAATCTGGGCATAGATGTGTTTCTGACTGCGATACACGGTAAAACGAGGGCGTTCAGGAGTGCCCGAGATCTTTTTCCTGATTCTCGCTTTCTTCTTGAGAAGTCGTTCTCGTATGTTTTTCTTAATCATAGCTTTACCATTTCCTTAACAAGTACTATAACTACTTTGTAGCGGCCGTCGCAGCCGCCTTTCCTGCTTTGCGGCGAATGTATTCACCTTCGTACTTAATGCCCTTTCCTTTGTACGGTTCAGGCTGTCGGAAGGAACGGATTTTCGCAGCAACAAGTCCCACTAATTGTTTGTCAACGCCCGAAATGGTGATGTTCGTCTGCGCAGGCACCTCGATCTTGATGCCTTCCGGCGGACTAAAGAGAATCGGGTGGCTGTATCCTATCTGAAGCTGAAGTTTCTTCCCTTTAAGTTCCGCGCGATACCCCACACCGACTATTTCAAGTTTCTTGCTGTAACCTTGCGTGACTCCAACGACCATGTTCTGGACGAGTGCTCTCCACAAGCCGTGCAACGCCCGATCCTTTTTTGAGTCCGACGCGCGGGAAACCAGCGCTTTTTCGGTTTCCACCTTGATCGATACATTCGGATGAACTTTTGCGGACAATTCGCCTTTCGGTCCTTTGACCGAAACAGTCCCGTCCGTGCTCATGACGGTTACGCCTTTTGGAATTTGGACTGGTTTACGACCTATTCGCGACACGCTTCGATTCCTTTCAGAAGTACTCTATTACTTCTACCAAACATAGGCGAGAACTTCTCCGCCGACGTTATCTTTTTTTGCTTGCGCCCCTGTCATGACGCCCTTTGACGTCGAGACGATCACTGTACCCAATCCTCCTAAAACGCGCGGGAGATCATCTTTTCCGCGGTATTGGCGAAGGCCCGGCTTGCTCACGCGTCGGAGGCCCTGGATCACCGGCTTTCCCTCGTGATACTTCAGATTTATTCGAAGAATCCCCTGTTTGCCGTCGGTCAGAACCGCGTAGTTGGCAATGTATTTCTGCTCCAAAAGAATCTTGACGACCGCGCCTTTGAGCGTGGACGAAGGAACATCAACACGGCGGTGCTTTGCCCGGCAGGCATTGCGAATTCGTGTTAACAAATCGGCGACTGGATCAGTAACTGACATCGTACAAGCTTTCTTCGGTTGTTGAATTCGTGAATGATTTACCAGCTTGCTTTGCGAACGCCCGGGATTTTCCCATCAAGAGCGAGGTTTCGGAAGCAGATTCTGCAGACCCCGAATTTTCGATAATATGCTCTGGGCCTTCCACAGATCCCGCACCGGTTGTGCTGTCTCACTTTGTACTTTGGCGTTCTTTTCGCCTTGACGATCATTGCTAAACGTGCCAAACCGTCTCCTTCATTCTATTGTGGTCTTGCGGTGGTTGGAGTCTGTACAACTTCCTGTCGCTTCACAAACGGCATGCCAAGCTCTTTCAACAGCTCATACGCCTCGGCATCGGTCTTCGCCGTTGTTACGAGCGTAATATCCATGCCGCTCACACGGGTGATCCTGTCGGCATCAATCTCAGGGAAGATGATTTGTTCTTTGATGCCGAGCGTAAAGTTACCGTGGCCATCGAACGACTTGTCCGGGACACCCTTGAAGTCACGCACGCGCGGAAGCGCAACACTGATAAGGCGGTCGAGGAACTCATACATCTTATCCCTGCGCAGGGTAACCCGGCATCCGATGGGCAGATTCTCGCGAAGCTTAAAATTGGATATTGCCTTCTTCGATTTCGTAATGGCAACTTTTTGGCCCGTAATGGCCTCAAGTTCTTTCACTGCAACGTCGAGGACCTTTGGATCCTGCGTTGCAATACCGACACCCATGTTGACAGCTATTTTTTCGAGCCGCGGAACCTGCATCGGACTCTTATAGCTAAAGCGCTTCATCAACGAAGCGATGACATCTCGTCTGTATCGCTCTCGAAGTCGTGCGGGGACTCCCTTTTCCTGCACACCTGCGGCCTGCTTTTCAGCAACCGCTTTGTCTCCTTTGGGGGCTTTGCCTTGTGCCTTACCTTGTGCTTTCTCTTTCGCCATAGTTTATCTGGTTCCTAGAACATCTCGCCGGTTTTTCGGCTGACTCGCATTGTCTTTCGTCTGCCGCTTGTAGGATCTGTAACGTGCGCATAGCCGATCTTTGTCGGTTTGCCGGTCTTTGGATCGATCACCATTACATTCGAAACCTGAATCGGGCCCTCCTTCTGCACAATGCCACCCTTCGGGTTACTCTGCGACGGCTTCGTGTGTCTTTTTACAATATTCACGTTCTCGACGATCACGGTTTGATCGTTTGGATAGACTTTCAGGACCTTTCCCTGCTTCCCTTTCGAGTTGCCTGAAATAATCACCACCATGTCATTCTTATGTACGTGTAAACTTCGTCCCATAGTCGTTTAAAGAACCTCTGGTGCTAGTGAAATGATTTTCATGAATTGGCGCTCGCGCAATTCGCGGGCGACGGGCCCAAAAATGCGCGTTCCTCGGGGTTCCCCCAGCGCATTCAACAGCACGGCCGCATTTTCGTCGAACCTGATGTAGGAGCCGTCTTTGCGACGAATTTCTTTCTTGGTACGAACTACGACCGCTCTCGATACTTCACCCTTCTTCACAGGTGCGCCCGGAATAGCACTCTTTACAGAGACGACGATCATGTCGCCGACGCCAGCGTAGCGGCGATCGTGGCCTCCCAACACCCGAATGCAGCGAATTTTCTTTGCCCCGGAGTTGTCAGCTACAACAAGATTCGTTTCTTCCTGGATCATAATACCACCTGGATTTGGTTACTTTGCTTTCTCAAGAATCTTGACCAATCGCCAACGTTTTCGGCTGCTCAATGGTCGCGTTTCCATAATCTTCACAACGTCTCCGATCCCCGCTTCCCGCTTTTCATCGTGGGCCATCAGTGTCGTCGTACGACGGAAATACTTCTTATACAGCGGATGAGCAATTCTGCGCTCGATCGACACAACGATGCTCTTCTGCATTTTGTTGCTCACGACCCTGCCAATTCTTGTCTTGCGCTGATTGCGTGCTTCCGCTTCTGTTGCCGGTTGTGTAGTCATAGACTCTGGTTATTGAACTTTCTCTGTATTCGTGGCGACAGGCTGGGGAGCCTGTTCAAATTCGCGCTGGCGCAGGATCGTCCTCATCCTGGCAATGTCCCTTTTGATTTGACTTATCTTCATCGGATTTTGGATTTGGCCGATTACGCTCTGGAATTTCAGGTGAGAAAGACTGTCTTGTTCTTCCTGAATTCTCTTTCTCAACTCCACGTCTGAGAGTTTGCGAAATTCAAATGCTTTCATGCGTTCCTCGTGCTGCCAAAATCTTCATTATCCTTCGTAGTCAATTCGTGTGACGAACTTGGTCTTGATTGGAAGCTTGTGTTCCGCAAGTTTCATTGCCTCCTGCGCGAGTTCCTTCGTTATGCCGCCGAGTTCAAACAGAATCCGACCGGGTTTCACGACTGCCACCCAGAATTCGGGGATTCCTTTGCCGCTTCCCATACGAGTCTCTGCAGGTTTCTTCGTGACCGGTTTGTCTGGAAATATCCGAATCCAGACCTTGCCTTCACGCTTCATCATGCGGGTTAACGCAACACGAGAAGCTTCGATTTGACGCTGTGTAATCCAGCCTGGTTCCAGGGCCTTCAGGCCAAAATCACCAAACGCGACGGACGCTCCGCGTGTCGCTTTGCCTCTCATCCGGCCACGTTGCGTTTTTCGATACTTTACTCTCTTCGGCATTAACATAACGGTACGGACTCCTGCTTACTTTGAAGCGTTTCCAAGAATTTCGCCTTTGCAGATCCAGACTTTGACGCCGATCGTTCCATAGATTGTGAAGGCAGTCGCGCCAGCATAATCAATATCCGCGCGCAACGTCTGGAGCGGAATGCGCCCTTCCTTGTATTGCTCGGTTCTGGCAATTTCTGCCCCGCCGAGGCGACCGCCGCATTTCACACGGATTCCTTCGGCACCCATCCTCATCGCAGCGGTAATCGATTGCTTCATCGCACGACGGAATGACACCCTTCCTTCCAATTGCGCCGCAATGGCTTCGGCGGCAAGCGAAGCATCGAGCTCGGGCCGCTTAATCTCGTGAATCAGAATTTTCACTTCCTTGGACGTGACTTTCTTCAATTCCTCTTCGAGTTGTGCAATTTCCTTTCCACTCTTCCCGATGACGATTCCCGGGCGCGACGTGTGAATCGTCAGGACAGCACGCTTGGGGGTCCGATCAATCTGGATTCTCGCAATCCCTGCTTTTTTCAGCCTGTTCCGGATGTAGTTTCGTATGACGAGATCTTCCTGCAGTTTTCCGGCAAAGCTTTTGTCGTCGTACCAGCTTGAATCCCACTGGCGAACGACACCGAGACGAAATCCGATTGGATTGGTTTTTTGACCCAAGTGTCCTCCGATTAACTTTCTGTCGCAACGGGTTGTTTTGCTTCCGCAGCCTTCTTCGTTTTCTGTGCCGTCGGTTTCTTGCGTTCTGTTTTGACGCCTTCGCGTTGACCGATGATTATTGTGATGTGGTGTGATCGTTTCCGGATCCGGAATGCTCTGCCCATAGGAGCCGGAAGAACACGCTTTGCCATTGGTCCACCATCGACAAAGACGGTCTTGATAAAGAGTGTCGATGTGTCAACGCGCCCTGCTTCGTCTTTGTTTTGATAGTTCGAAATTGCGGATCGCAAGACCTTCTCTGCGGTCTTCGCCGCGTGTTTGGGGACGAAATGAAGCATCGAAAGAGCTTCCTCAACTCCTTTACCGCGGATCAGGTCAACAACGAGCCTCATTTTCCGAGGCGAGGTTCCAACGTATCTGTTGATTGATTTGGCTTCCATGAATTTCCTCGATCGACTTATGCTGCAGCCGGTGTCGTTGTCTTTTCCGACTTAATTCCCGGATGCGCCCTGAAAATTCGCGTTGGGGCAAACTCTCCGAGTTTGTGACCCACCATCGCTTCGTGAATATAGACAGGGATGAATTTGTTTCCGTTATGAACCGCAAACGTATGCCCAACAAAATCCGGGATAATCGTAGAAGAACGTGCCCACGTCTTGATCACCTTCTTTTGGTTCGACTTGTTCAGAGCTTCAACTTTTGCCTGAAGCTTTGGATCGACAAACGGACCTTTTTTTACCGAGCGGCTCATACGTTTTTAATCCGACTGAATGGACGGAATCGTTTCTTACTTTCTTCGTTTTACGATATACTTACTGGATTGGTTTTTCTTCTTCCGGGTCTTCAAGCCCTTTGCGTACTGCCCCCAGGGAGACTCCGGATGCTGGTACCCGCCGCCGCTCTTGGAACGGCCTTCACCGCCACCCATCGGGTGATCGACCGGATTCATTGCCATACCGCGAGTCTGCGGGCGGATGCCAAGCCAGCGCGAACGGCCGGCCTTCCCAACACTGATATTTTCGTGGTCGCCATTGCTGACGATCCCTATTGTCGCGTAGCAATCCAACGGCAACTTGCGTACTTCACCGGAAGGCAATTTCAGTGTAGCATAATCGCCTTCTTTGGCCATAAGCTGGAGAGAGTTACCCGCGCTTCGTCCAATTTGTCCCCCTTTACCAGGAATCATTTCAACCGTGTTGACAAACGTACTTGCGGGAATGTTCTTCAGTGGCAACGCATTGCCAACTTGGATTTCGGCATCGGAGCCAGCCGTCACACTTGTTCCAACTTTCAATCCATCTGGCGCAATGATATAGCGACGTTCACCGTCCGGAAACTGAAGGAGTGCTATGCGTGCAGAACGATTCGGGTCGTATTCAATTGCTGTGACCATTGCCGGCACTCCGCGCTTGTCACGCTTGAAATCAATAACACGATACATCCTCTTGTGTCCTCCCCCACGGTGACGGGAGGTGATGCGACCGAGATTGTTTCGTCCGCCTGATTTCTTGTTCGGTTGGAGGAGCGATTTTTCCGGGACGGTCTTTGTGACCTCTTCGAACGTTGAAATCGAATAGAAACGAGTAGCAGCCGTTCGGGGTTTTAGTTTTCTAAGTGCCATAAGTTTTCCGCGTTTGGCTCAATCAAACATTTTCAAAAAAGTCGATCTTGTCGCCAACTTTGAGTGTTACGAGTGCCTTCTTCCAATTTCTTTTTCTGCCGGCAAATCGCCCGCGGCGGGTCAATTGTACTTTTTCTTTTCCTTTGATCCGCTGAGTACGAACACTGATCACCGTCACTTTGAACCTCTTTTCGACAGCGTGCTCGATTTCAATTTTGTTGGCAGAATAGGGAACTTCAAATGCGTACTGCCGGATCTCCTGCAGTTTCGTGATCTTTTCTGTCAATATTGGGCGAGCAATGATATCGGCCATAATCGATCGTCCTAGTTCTTAAGAGATTTCTGCAACACTTCCACCGCACTCTTTTGTATCAGTAGTACTTGATTCTTGAGAATCTCAAAAGTAGAAGCCTTGTCCGCTTCACGCACCGCAAGGGTGGGGATATTTCTTCCCGATTTGAGCACCTGCTGCTCCGTCTTTGGCGTGAGGAGCAGTGTCTTCTTATTCTCCAACGAGAGCGCTTTCAAAATTGTGACCATTGATTTTGTCTTTGGTGCGTCGAAGTTGAAATCCTCTACCACCATGACACCGTTTTCCATCGCCTTGTAACTCAAGGCCGATTTACGCGCAAGCTTCTTCACTTTGACCGGTAGCTTGATAACGTAATCGTGAGGCATGGGTCCAAAAATTGAACCGCCCCCAACCCACAACGGGGAACGTGTCGATCCTGCCCGAGCGCGCCCGGTTTTCTTTTGTTTGAAAGGTTTCTTCCCACCGCCACGCACTTCATTGCGCGGTTTCACTTTGTGAGTACCCTGGTGTTGATTAGCCTGAATGCTTCGAACGACCTGGTAAATTGCATGATCGTTGGGTTTCATTTCAAATATACCCGGATCGAGGGCAATTTTTTCACCCGAAAGGGAACCATCTGTTTTATAGACATCAACTTGCATTGTCACTGTTCCTTGGATTCTTAGTTGTGCCGGACGATCTCGAGATACCCATTAATTGCTCCGGGGACAGATCCTTTTACAATCAACACATTGGATTCCGGAATGACTTTGACGACCTTGAGGTTTTTCACGGTAGTTTTCTCAAACCCCATTCTTCCACCCATCCGCATTCCTTTGAATACACGCGATGGATAGGAGCTGGAACCAATGGACCCCGGTGCGCGAACGCGATCAGACGCCCCGTGCGTCGTCATACCGACACCGCTAAAATGATGCCGTTTCACAACTCCCTGGAATCCGCGCCCCTTCGACTTACCTATCACATCGACCACTTCGCCCTGGGAAAAAATATCGACCTTCACTTCAGAGCCGAGCTTGAGTCCATTCTCTCCCACTTCGCGGAATTCGCTCAACCAACGCACCGCTTTCACGTGTGCCTTCGCGAAGTGCCCTTTGAGAGGTTTGTTGACCAATCGCTCTCTGTGCTCTTCGAAGCCAAGCTGGACAGCATCGTAGCCATCCTTCTCTTTCGTCTTTATTTGAGTCACAAAGCACGGTCCGGCTTCTATGATGGTACAGGGAACCGATTCCCCATTCTCGTCAAAGATGCTCGTCATTCCAATTTTTTTACCTAAGATGCCACGCACCATATTGCTCCTTATCCTTTTGAAGTCCTCCTCGAGAAGAACCTCAATACCAAGTCAGACGATCAGCCCTTAAAGTCTCAAGTCACTTAGACTTTGATTTCGACATCAACACCGGCGGGAAGTTCCAACTTTTGCAGCGAATCCACCGTTTTGCCGGTTGCATTGAGAATGTCGATAAGTCTCTTATGGGACCGCGTCTCGAATTGTTCGCGGGATTTCTTGTCCACATGCGGAGAACGGTTCACCGTGTAAAGACTTCGCTTTGTCGGCAACGGAATCGGTCCGGATACGACGGCCCCCGTTGAGCGTACAGTCTTGATGATCTTCTCAGCAGACTTGTCGATCAGATTGTGATCGTACGACTTAAGCTTTATTCTTATTTTTTGCCCAGCCAAGGAATACTCCTAGATTTAATGAGCCCACTCAAAAGCCAATACCAGAGAGGGCTCCACGTGAGACAGCTCTATTCGAGAATTTTTGTTACGACTCCAGCGCCGACAGTCCGGCCACCTTCACGAATAGCAAACCTCAATCCTTCTTCCATAGCAATGGTGGAAATGAGCTCGATATTGACGGCGTCAAGATTGTCGCCAGGCATGACCATTTCAACACCATTCGGAAGCGTAACCACACCGGTCACATCTGTCGTTCGGAAATAGAATTGAGGACGATAGCCTGTGAGGAATGGCGTGTGGCGACCACCTTCTTCTTTCTTAAGGACATAGACCTGAGCTGTGAACTTTTTGTGTGGCGTAATCGAACCAGGTTTGGCAATAACCATACCGCGCTCAAGTTCGTTCTTTTCAACGCCACGCAACAGAAGTCCGGCGTTATCTCCTGCCATCACTTCGTCGAGTTCCTTGCGGAACATTTCGGCACCCGTCACGACCGTTTTCTTGTGGGCACCGAGACCGACCACCTCAACTTCGTCACCGACTTTGCAGTGGCCCCGTTCGACTCGGCCCGTGCCGACAGTACCGCGACCCGTGATAGAGAAGACGTCTTCAACAGGCATGAGAAACGGTTTCTCAATATCGCGCTTCGGAAGGGGGATATACGTGTCGACGGCGTCCATCAAATCCATGATGCACTTGAATGCCGGATCATCAGGTTTCGAATCGGGCCTCAAAGCAGCTTCCATGGCCTTAAGTGCCGATCCGCGAATGATGGGGATATCATCGCCCGGGAATTCGTACTTCTTAAGAAGATCTCTCAGCTCAAGTTCAACGAGATCCAGCAGCTCTGGATCGTCCACCGCATCGACCTTATTCATGAACACAACAATCTTTGGAACACCGACCTGACGAGCAAGGAGGATATGTTCACGCGTTTGGGGCATCGGACCGTCTGTTGCAGCGACGACAAGAATTGCACCGTCCATTTGGGCAGCACCCGTGATCATGTTTTTCACATAGTCAGCGTGGCCCGGGCAATCCACGTGCGCATAGTGTCGCTTCTCTGTCGAGTACTCGACGTGCGCTGTGGCAATAGTGATTCCACGTGCCTTTTCTTCGGGAGCATTGTCGATCGAGTCGAAGGTTCGAATTTCCGAAAGTCCCTTTTTGGCAAGCACCATCGTAATGGCCGCGGTCAGAGTTGTCTTCCCGTGATCTACGTGTCCAATCGTGCCAACGTTTACGTGTGGCTTGCTGCGATCAAACTTACCTTTTGCCATGTAAGGATCTCCTTATATTGACTTGGTTTCTAGGTTGTGCTTCTCAAATTCACGAAACCGGTACAGCCTCTTTTCCCTTCACCTTCTCGATGATCTGGTCAGAGATACTCCTCGGTGTCGGTTCATAGTGAGAGAATTGCATAGTGTAGAGCGCTCGTCCCTGCGTCATCGAACGCATCGCCGTGGCGTATCCAAACATTTCCGACAACGGAACCATCGACTTGATAACCTGCGCGTCCTTGCGGGACGTCATACCTTCAATCCTCCCCCTGCGCGCGCTGAGGTCACCCATGACATCGCCCATGTACTCTTCGGGTGTCACAACTTCGACCGCCATGATCGGTTCAAGAAGCACAGGGCCCGCCCTCCTAGCCCCCTCTTTGAATCCCATCGATCCAGCAATTTTGAATGCCATTTCAGAGGAATCCACCGGATGGAACGAGCCGTCGATCAGTTTGACTTTGATATCTTCGACGGGATATCCGGCCAACACACCGTTCTTCATGGCCTCGAAAATGCCTTGTTCAGTCGGCTTGATATATTCCCTGGGAACAGCGCCGCCGATGATTCCATTTTCGAATTCAAAGCCTTTTCCTTTTTCGTTCGGCTCAATTTCCAGCCAAACGTGACCATATTGACCGCGACCACCAGATTGCCTGATGAATTTTCCTTCTGCAGTCACCTTTTTTGTAATCGTTTCCTTGTAAGCAACCTGAGGCTTGCCGACATTTGCTTCAACTCTGAATTCACGCTTCATCCGGTCAATGATGATTTCAAGATGAAGCTCTCCCATGCCACTGATAATCGTCTGTCCGGTTTCCTCGTTGGAAGAGACCTTGAATGTCGGGTCCTCTTCTGCCAACCGTTGGAGCGCCTCTCCCATTTTTTCCTGGTCGACTTTTGTCTTCGGTTCAATCGCAACGTCGATCACAGGTTGAGGGAAAGTCATCTGCTCAAGAAGTATCGGATCATCTTCTTCAGTAAGAGTGTCCCCTGTCCTCGTATTTTTCATGCCGATTGCAGCAACGATATCCCCTGCGAATGCTTCCTGCACCTCTTCCCGGTGGTTGGCGTGCATCCTGAGTAAGCGTGCAATCCGCTCCTTTTTGTCGGAAACCACATTATAAACGTAGGATCCAGCTGACAGAGTGCCAGTGTACACTCTGAAATACGTAAGACGACCGACAAACGGATCGCTCATTATCTTGAACGCGAGAGCCGTAAACTTTTCCTGATCGGATACCTGGCGAACGATGTCATCGTGTCTGTGCGGATGATGGCCGTGTAACATCCCACTTTTGATATCAAGAGGAGAAGGCAGGAAATCAACCACCGCGTCCATCAATTGCTGCACGCCCTTGTTCTTGAACGATGACCCGCAGAGAACTGGAATAATGCTGTTCTTCAATGTTGCTCTTCTCAACACCGTAGTGATCTCATCAGGGGAGATTTCTTTGCCCTCAAGGTACTTTTCAAGCAGTGTATCGTCCTCATCGGCGACGGCTTCGAGCATTTTAATGCGATATTCGGCAGCCTTTGTCTTTAATTTTTCCGGGATTTCGATTTCATCCCACGTCATTCCCTGATTGTGTTCGTGGTACATTCGCGCTTTCATCGTAATAAGGTTGATAACTCCCGCGAACATATCTGCTTCACCGACAGGCAATTGGACGGGGACAGCATTCGCACTCAGGCGCTTCTTCATCATGTCAATCACGCCAAGGAAGTCTGCTCCGGCGCGATCCATCTTGTTTACGAAAGCGATCCGAGGCACGCCATACTTGTCCGCCTGGCGCCAGACTGTCTCCGATTGGGGTTCGACTCCGCCAACAGAGCAAAACAGAGCAACAGCACCATCAAGAACGCGCAGGGACCGCTCAACTTCAATTGTGAAATCTACGTGACCGGGCGTATCAATGATATTGATGCGATGATTGTTCCAAAAACATGTCGTTGCGGCGCTCGTAATGGTAATGCCACGCTCCTTCTCCTGTTCCATCCAATCCATGGTCGCAGCGCCATCATGCACTTCGCCGATCCGATGCAACTTTCCTGTAAAGAAAAGAATCCTTTCAGTCGTCGTTGTCTTACCGGCATCGATATGTGCCATGATGCCGATATTTCTCGTTTTATCTAATGAATACTCTCTAGGCATAAATTTTCCAGACCATTACCAGACGCCACGGCCTCTCCATCACGGCATCTCAAACAAGTTTTATTGCTGTCTTACCAGCGGAAATGGGCGAACGCTTTGTTGGCTTCCGCCATTCTGTGAACGTCGTCCTTCTTTTTTATTGCTCCACCTTCACCCGCAAATGCGGCCATGAGTTCCGAGGCCAGCTTTTGCGACATGGATTTCTCCGAGCGTTCTTTTGCGTTGGAGATTAACCAGCGGATAGCAAGAGCGGTTCGCCGCTCGGGGCGAACTTCTGTAGGGACCTGATAGGTAGCTCCACCAACTCGTCGCGCCTTTACCTCTATCAAGGGCGACACATTATCGACGGCTTTCTTGAACACGTCAAGAGGATTGTTCTTGGACTTTTGTTCAATCATTGATAACGCATCGTACAGAATCTTCCGGGCCAGATGCTTCTTCCCACGCTGCAAGATGCTGTTGACGAATCTTGAAATGAGAAGATCGTTGTATTTCGGGTCCGGTGAAATTATCCTTTTTGTGGCTCTTTTCTTTCTCATGAGCTTCTACTTGGGCCTCTTTGCTCCGTATTTTGAACGTCCTTGTTTGCGATCCTGCACTCCCTGCGTGTCGAGAGATCCGCGAATGATATGGTAGCGGACGCCCGGCAGATCCTTGACTCTACCACCTCGAATCAGGACAATGGAATGCTCCTGAAGGTTGTGACCCTCACCAGGAATGTACGCCGTGACTTCTATGCCGTTGGTCAACCTTACACGGGCAACTTTTCTGAGTGCCGAGTTTGGCTTCTTCGGTGTAGTCGTGTATACACGCGTGCATACTCCCCGCTTTTGAGGACTGCCTTGCAAAGCTGGTGATTTGCTTTTCCAAAGCACCCTTTCTCTGCTCTTCCGAACTAATTGATTAATTGTCGGCACTGAACGTGAACTCCATTATTGAAAATGCGAAAATTCGCCAAAAAATCAGGCTTTTAATATAACAATATTCGCTGAGAATGTCAACGCATCCGCGACATCATTTTTCGAATTATGCGGATACTCTGACCTTTTTCTTGGCTTCCTTTGCTTTTGTACCATCTTCTACTATGACTGTTTCCTGAACTGCAATTTCTTCCGGTTCGGAGGTAGTAACTATGACTTCCCGGAATTGTTTCTGTCCGCTACCCGCGGGAATCAAGTGTCCCATGATTACATTTTCTTTGAGACCCAGCAAGTGGTCCAGTTTCGACTCAATGGCAGCATCGGTCAAGACTTTTGTCGTTTCCTGGAAGGAAGCCGCCGAAATCCAGCTGTCTGTTGTCAGCGAAGCCTGGGTTATTCCAAGAAGAATCGGCTCTGATGTTGCCGCCTCCGCTTCCCGTGCTTCGATCACTTTCTTGGTCTTCTTCTTCAGATCGGCGTTCGTTTCGCGCAATGCCTTCTTCGTGATGACTGACCCGTTCTTCAACTTTGAATCGCCTTTGCTTACGATAATTATTTTGCCCACGAGACTCTCGTTTTCATCACGGAGTTTCGCCTTGTCTACGTGATCGCCTTCAAGATACTTCGTGTCGCCCGGATCGACAATTCGCACCTTCTGCATCATTTGTCGGACAATGATTTCGATGTGTTTGTCGTTGATCTTTACACCTTGCATCCGGTAGACTTCCTGGATTTCGTTCACCAGGTACTCCTGAACAGTCGTGGTACCTTTGATCTTCAGGATATCGTGAGGGTCTATGGCGCCGGCGGAGATCCTCTCGCCTGCCCGCGTGACATCGTTATCCTGCGTCAGCAAGTGTTTACCCAGTGGAACGAGGTACGTTCTCTTGTCCTTTCCATCGTGGCTCTGTACAAATACCTCACGCGAGCCGCGTTTTGGTTGTCCGATAGTAACGATACCATCAATTTCGCTGACCACGGACAGGTCGCTGGGATGTCGCGCTTCAAACAACTCTGTTACTCGAGGCAACCCTCCCGTGATATCCCTCGTCTTTCCGATATCTCGCGGTATCTTGACAAGTGTTGCACCTGCTTCGATTTCCTCTCCATCATCGACAATCAAATGAGCACGAGTCGGGATTGGATAGTTCGCCAGCTTTTGTCCTTTCGCACCAACAACCGTCAACGCTGGGATGAGACTCTTTTCTTTACTATCGATGACCACTTTTTGAATGTGACCCGTTTGCTCATCAGGTTCTTCCCGATATGTGACATTCTCTTTCAAGTCCACATACCGCACCGCGCCTTTGACTTCGGAGACGATGACGGCATTGTAAGGATCCCATTCATAAATAAGTTCACCTTTTGCCACCTTCGCGCCATCTCGGAGCATCAAGATTGCTCCGTACGGAACGTCGTACTTCGTAAGAACGCGGTTATCGTCGTCAAGAATGTTGATCATGCCGCTGCGGCCTGAAACAATCGGACGCTTGTCCTCTCCGACGACATAGTCGATGTGCTTGATACCGTCGTATTGTACGGTCCCATCAAACTTGGAAATGATCTGTGACTGCGAAGCAATAAGACTTGCAGTTCCGCCAGTGTGGAAGGTCCGAAGCGTGAGCTGCGTACCAGGTTCTCCGATTGACTGAGCGGCAATGACGCCAACGGCGGTGCCGGCTTCAACCAGAACGCCGGTTGTGAGATCCCTTCCATAGCATTTCGCGCAAATACCGCGTCGCGACTCACAGGTGAGCACGGAACGGATTTCCACAGTCTCAATCGAAGTCTCTGTGATTCTCTGAGCCGTATCCTCGTCAATGATTTCGCCCGACTCAACAATGGTTTTTCCCGAGAGAGGATCGACGACGTCGTGCACAGAAACACGTCCGAGGATTCGTTCCGACAACGGTTCTTTGATATCCTCTCCTTCTTTGAGAGCTCCTGTCACAACTCCTTGGATCGTGCCGCAATCCAGCTCGGAGATGATCGCATCCTGAGCCACGTCGATAAGACGTCTGGTCAGGTAACCGGCATCAGCGGTTTTGAGTGCTGTATCCGCAAGACCCTTTCGAGCCCCGTGTGTCGAAATGAAGTATTCCAGAATCGACAGCCCTTCGCGGAAATTCGCGATGATTGGGTTCTCAATGAGTTCCCCTGTAGCTCCCGACATGCTCTTTTGCGGCTTCGCCATCAAACCACGCATCCCTGCAAGCTGGCGGACCTGCTCTTTGGAACCACGAGCTCCAGAATCAACCATCATATAGAGAGAATTGAATCCTTCCCGATCGTGCTGAAGGGCATCGAAGAGGCGCTCGGCAATTCTGCTCGTCGCACGCGTCCAAATATCGATCACCTTGTTGTAGCGTTCGCCGTTTGTGATAAACCCGCGGTAGTACTGTGTTTCAACGCCCTCGACATCTTTCATTGCCTTGAGAACCATTTCCTGTTTCTCTTTCGGAATGATAACATCTCCGACAGATACGGAGAGACCTCCCTTGGTGGCGTATGTGAATCCAAGTGTCTTCAACTTGTCCAGGAACTGGGCTGTTATCAGATTTCCGCAGCGACGAAAAACGGTTGCGATGATCTGAACGAGTCGCTTTTTGTTCAGGAGTTCATTGATAAATGGGATATCCGATGGAACAATTTCATTGAAAATGACACGGCCTGTGGTGGTTTCGACCAGCGCACCATTTACGCGCACTTTGAGTCGGGCATGGAGCGCCACTTTTCCCTGATCGTAGGCGATGATGACTTCGTTGGGACAGGAGAACACCATCCCTTCGCCCATTTCACCGGCCTTTGATTTTGTCAGATAGTAACATCCAAGGACTTGATCCTGCGTCGGCGTAACAATCGGCGCTCCGCTCGCGGGAGAAAGAATATTATGGCTCGAAAGCATGAGGATTCGTGCTTCTAATTGGGCCTCGTACGACAACGGGACGTGAACCGCCATTTGGTCACCGTCGAAGTCTGCGTTGAATGCAGTACAGACCATTGGATGGATCCGGATCGCCTTCCCTTCCACCAGCACAGGCTGAAATGCCTGGATGCCCAATCGGTGAAGCGTAGGAGCCCTGTTCAACAACACAGGATGTCCGTCAATAATGTGATCGAGAATGTCCCAAACCTCAGGTCCTTTCTTGTCCACCATTTTCTTCGCGCTCTTGACAGTCTTCACAAGACCGCGTTCGATCAACTTGCGGATGACCATTGGCTTGAATAATTCCACCGCCATGTCTTTGGGCAGGCCGCATTCGTGCAATTTCAATTCCGGACCGACGACGATGACAGACCTGCCGGAGTAATCAACTCGTTTGCCCAACAGATTCTGTCGGAACCGGCCTTGTTTGCCTTTGAGCATATCCGACAATGATTTCAATGCGCGGTTATTGTCGCTGCGCACGGCGTTCACGCGGCGTGAATTGTCAAACAACGAATCGACCGCCTCCTGCAACATTCTCTTTTCGTTCCGAAGAATGACTTCAGGGGCTTTAATCTCGATGAGTCGCTTGAGACGATTGTTCCGGATAATCACTCGTCGATAGAGATCGTTGAGATCAGATGTGGCGAATCGACCGCCTTCCAATGGTACCAGCGGGCGAAGCTCGGGAGGAATGACCGGAATTACATCCAGCACCATCCACTCGGGCTTGTTCGGCGCTTCATTTTCACTCTGACGGAATGATTCGATGACTCGCAGTCTCTTGAGCGCTTCTTGTTTCTTCTGGACGGAAGTCTCTGTCCTCACTTGTTCGCGCAATTCGACAGCGAGTTCCTCCACTTTGACACGACTAAGGAGATCCTTAATGGCATCGCCACCCATTTTTGCTACAAACTTCTTCGCGTCGATGTCTTCGAGATCGAAGTTCGATTCCGGCAGTGAGGAGAGTATCTCAAGGTACTGATCTTCGGAAATGAGGTCCAATCTCTGCAAACCGGTCGTTCCCGGATTGACCACAACATAGGATTCATAGTAGATGATCTTCTCGAGTTCCTTTGATGCAATGCCCAACACGTAGCCAATCTTCGAAGGCATCGAACGGAAATACCAGATGTGAACGACCGGGACCGCAAGTGCTATGTGACCCTGACGTTCCCGTCGGACGCTCTTCTGCGTTACTTCAACACCACAGCGATCGCACGTGATCCCTTTATATCGAATCCGTTTATACTTGCCACAATGGCACTCCCAGTCTCGCGTAGGCCCAAAGATCTTTTCACAGAACAGGCCGTCCTTTTCAGGTCGGAATGAACGGTAATTGATTGTCTCCGGTTTGGTGACTTCCCCGTGAGAGCGGACGAGAATCATGTCTGGTGATGCGAGACTGATTGTGATTTTCGAAAAGCTCTTTCGAGCTGCTGCATCATTCATCGTAAAAGGCATGCTACCTCCACATTTCGTTTGAAGAGCCCGTCGTCAGGACGGGCATCAGTTGATTGTTCACACTATGGAACAAATCACTCAATCTTTATTTCCAATCCCAAGCCCTGTAATTCACGTACAAGGACATTGAACGATTCGGGGACATTCGGCTCGGGAAGGTTCTCTCCTTTGACGATTGCCTCGTACACTTTCGCGCGGCCAACCACGTCATC
>JADGQA010000219.1 GCA_017882185.1 Bacteroidota bacterium | reverse complement strand
TGGATCTGTCGTCGATGTCCAGAACTTCGATTGGGCGTTGCTCGGCCTTATCGATACCACACACGTGTACGATGGCGGTGGGATTTTTATCTGGCACATTGACGAGAACGTTATCAGTGCCGGGCTGGCGACCAATACGGTCAATGCGAATCCCGAGAGACGAGGTGTATACCTCGAAGAGGCGAAAGGTGCGCAGGACATCGGTCAGGCATATTCTTTTCTAGATCCGGGCTCGGGAAGCGAGAATGGGAGTCCGCTCGACGCATGGTATCTGGGTAATTTTTCCCCAACTTACACCAACAGGTTCGACAGGAGTTCCTTCCCGAACAGCAATGCAAATTCCGGCGCGTATAGCCTGATTGCAATCAAAGATTTTAGCGCCAGACTACCGCGGATGACGTTCAGCGTTCAGATGGGTGACAGTTATTTGAAATCGGTTGCGGGTTTTCCCAAAGTCCTGGGTGTCTCATCCTCGGATAAATCGGTGCAGACGTGGAGCAACGGTATCTACGTGAGCAAAGGAGACAGCGTCTATGTTTTCCGCCCGGACGGGACGAGCGGGACACCGGATACAAGCGGTTTGCTGACGTCCAACGGCGGTTATTATCCGCTGGCTTTCGACGTGACATTGCCGAATTCGTATTTTGTCGGAGCGAAGGATAGTTCATTGATTCTTATCAGAGTCGTTGATGTGAATGGAGACGGAATGTATGATTCCGTCCAGACCAGCTACGTCAATGTCGGTCATCGGATCACCACTGCACCTACGCTGAACGGGACGGATATTCTTATTGGTCACGCGGACGGCGGAGTCGTTCAATTCGATCCAAATACGTTGCAGATCAGCAACGTTGTGTCTGGATTATTGGATCCTGTGACTGCAGTTGTTTTGTCAAACTGTGCAGTAACGAGGAGCAGCCTCAAAGATGCGTCGAACAGAACGTTTTCTTTTTCGTCGCAGTTCAAAGGATACGCCGTCGGGAAGGGATCCAATATTTTCCTGGTAGATACCGTTCAGCGCTCGCTCACCATACTCTCAAGGGATTTGAAACCTCTTGGACAAGTATCCCTCACAAGATGGTCCGGCACAATTTCCAGGCCCGCTGTGTCAGATATCTATCACAGCAGTGTAGAAAACATTTTTATGACGATTGGCAATACCCTTGTTGGTTTCAGTCCGATGGGATTCCTGCTTGATGGATTTCCACTGAATATTGTGAGGGAAGACGGAAGTGCTTCGCCCGTTCTTCTCCCAAAAATCACTTCTGATGGCAAGACGGATATCCTCGCTGTCAGTTCAACAGGTCTTGTCTCAGCCTACACCGCTCAGGGGAAACCGTTACCAGGGTTTCCGATCGACATTGGAACGAGTGTGAGTGGGATGCCTGCTGCATTTCCGATCACTGTGGCTTCGGGTGCGCCCCAGACAGGCTTTTCGGTAATGGGGGATGACGGAAGGCTCTACGCTTACGAGGTCTCTGCCAACTACGTACCGGTAGACACTGGACCGACAGTACCAATCTCGACAGACTTTTTGCCCGCGTCGCGCGTCTACAACTGGCCGAATCCGGTTTACGGAAGCACAACGCAGATTCGGTTCTACAGTGCGCAGGACGCCGACATTTCAATCACAGTCTTCGACATTGCTGGGAAAAAGATAACGGAATTAAATGGGAAAGCGGTCGCGGGGATCGACACCGAACTAACGTGGGATGTCTCGCGCATCCAAAGCGGCGTGTATCTTGCAAGGGTGGAAGCTTCGAATCAGAATCAGACGCAGGCCCGTATCATCAAGATTGCAGTCGTAAAATAGAAACGGAATAGCGAGCACTCGCATATTGCACGTGGGTTTTGAAGTGCAAGAGTGCGAAGTGAACGAATGATGATGCAACCATGATAAAGCCTGGTGGAAAGCAATTGATGTTGCTCGTTTTGTTGTCTGCCGGATGCGACAGACAGATCCCAATTCTTGAAAACACAAGCATTAACGGATACAAAGTGCAGGGATCGGTCACGGATCAGGTTGGTAATCCTATTCCAAACGTGACCGTGCTGTTGGGCTACACTGCAGAAGTAATTCCTCCGGACTCTGCGGCTACCCGTCGCTATTTTGTGCAGGATCCATCAGTGCCAATTCAGGCGGTGGTCGCAGACTGGAGCAATCAGGTGATACGAATACTCACACCACCTCAAAACTTCTATGGCTGGTACGAAGTGCATTGGGATGGAGCAGATTCGACGGGCTCTGTGCCGCCAAGCGGTATCTACTACGTTGAATACCTTGTTGGAGGAATCACCAAATTCTCGTACAACCAGCTTGTTTCGGGAGGCAAGGTTGCCACGACTGATGCGGGAGGCCGATATACCATTCCGATCCAGTACCTTCCGATCGATTCTTCTTCTGTTCCGGAGTTTTCATCCTACGATAGCTCCTTCGTCGGCAATCTTCTCATCTCGAACACTGTTTTCCTCACGTATCTGTTTCCCAATCACGTTCAGCAAGTTGTGCGAACGCTGGACAAGAATCGGGTTACGGTCATCAATGTCAAATTCGACTAGCTTGTGTTGAAACTCACTTTCGCGATAACATTCGTGTCTGTTCTGGCATTCACGCCAATCCGTGCTCAGGAGGAGGACTATCCTCATTCGGAACTCGAATGGAAAACGATTGAGACGGAACATTTCCTGGTGCATTACCATGACGCTGAAGTTCGGACAGGAAAGGAAGTGGCGTATATTGCCGAGCAAATCTACAAACCGATCACTGGCATGTACCAGCACACACCGGATCAGAAAGTAAGCATCGTCCTCCGCGACTACGACGATTATTCGAACGGGGCTTCCTATTTCTACGACAACAAAATCGTCATCTGGGCTTCGTCACTGGACTACGAACTTCGCGGCGCGCATCCATGGCTTCAGAATGTTATCTCGCACGAGTTCACCCATATCATCCAAATTCAGACAGCGATGAAGCTGGGCCGGAGAATTCCGGGTGTCTATTTCCAGTGGCTTGGCTACGAAGCAGAACGCAGACCTGACGTTCTCTACGGATATCCCAACGTGTTGGTGTCCTATCCACTTTCGGCGTTTGTTGTGCCGAGTTGGTTTGCGGAAGGGGTGGCACAATTCAACAATCCAAATCTCCAGTATGACACTTGGGACACTCACCGTGACATGATTCTCAGAATGTATATGCTTGAGGGAAAGCCTTTGACGTGGGAAGACATGGCCGTATTCGGAAAGACCAGTCTGGGAAACGAGTCGTCCTACAATGCCGGGTTTTCTATCGTTCGCTACATTGCGCGCCGTTATGGTGCGGACAAACTGCTGCAAATCTCCGACAATCTCTCCTCGTTGACCCGCATCACCATTGATGGAGCGGTTCAGGCTACACTTGGCATAAGTGGCCAGAAGCTTTACGACGAATGGAAACACGAAGAAACGGCAACGTATGATAGGGTCGCACAAACGATTCGCCCGGGTCTAAGAGAAGGCGAACTCATAGAAAAAGACGGATTCGGCAATTTTTATCCTGCATTCTCACCTGATGGATCCAGGATTGCGTACATTTCCAACAAGGGGCAGGACTATTTTGGTCTCAGCGGTGTCTACATATACGACCTGAAATCAAGAACCAGCAAAAAGATTGTCGATCTTGTACGATCGTCTCTGTCTTTTTCTCCGGACAGTCGGTTTCTGTACTATTCGAAATTATCATACGATAATCCCCACTGGAGCAAAGTGTATGATATTTACCGGTACGATCTTGTCGAGGAGAAGGAAGTCAGGCTCACCCATGGTCTGAGAGCGCAAAATCCGAAGTTGTCCGCGGATGGAACGAAACTAGTTTTTGCGTATGGAAACGATGGGACCCTCAACATTGGAACGTGCGATTCGGAAGGCAGCAATGTTAAGAAGCTCACTGCGTTCAAAGATGGGGAGCAGGTTTACACTCCCGTGTGGTCTCCGGATGGAAAAGTGATCGCATTCGGCTATTCTATTGCTCAGAATCAGCGCCTCGCAAGCGTCAATGCCGACGGCACTGGACTCATGATAACTTCGTCGGATAATGATTCTCGAAATCCATCGTACTCGCCGGATGGGAAGACGATCTACTTCGCGGATGATCAGAGCGGTATCTTCAATATTTATGCGATGGATGTCGCTTCGAGTGCAACGCGAAGAGTCACAAACGTGTTGGGAGGAGCTTTCTTGCCTTGCGCGAATGCCAAAGGTGAGATTGCTTACGCGAGCTATGCTTACACAGGATACAAAATTGCTATCGTGCAAGATAGCGTCGAGACAGGTCACTCAGTCGATACCCCAACGTTTCACGATTTGGCGAGCACGAGCATCCAACAATCGGACGGTCCGGCAAATACAATTGATTCACACAGGTATGATCTTCCCAATGCGGACACGTTGAAAGCTGGTCGTCCGTACCGTTCTATTTTCACAAGTCTCTCGATCCTCCCCCTCATCCGCGTCGATAACTACAATACGAAAAACTCGGGATGGGATATTGTGAAGCCCGGTTTCTACTTTTCATCGTCCGATGTCCTTGACAAATTGGATTTGTTCGGAGGCGCCGCAATCAATAGACATTGGGAGCGGGATCTGTTCTTCATTTTTGACTACCGAGACCGCCTGCCGCTATTGTATCAACTTGGGTTGGAGCCAACCCTATCATTGGAACTCTATAATATTTCCAGAAAAACGGAGACGTCGTTTTATCTTTCTCCTTCGCCCAAATTGATCTCGACGACTGTGACGTACGATCTGCTTGAATTCGATGCATCGCTCAGCCAGCCAATTTTCTCTGAGTTGAATACCGCCAGGCTTGGCTATACTCTCAGCCGTTACAATGCGAATATTGGCAGTTTCACGAACCCCAATGACTTCAATCCAGGCTCAGCAGTCGTTCCTGCCTTTCGCAGCACGTACCTGATCGGTAACACAATTTTTCTCCAACTCCGCCACAATGGCATTGTCCCGAACCTAGAGCGCGATATCAATCCCACAGGAAGGACCATCTCGCTCAATTATTCGCTCGAGCTCAACAAATTTAACCCCAACGGCGATTTTGTGTTTAACGATGCCGGCGAAGTTATCCCAGTATACACGAAGTATGACTTCAGCCGGCTTGAACTGACGTGGAATGAGCATTTACCATTCTTCTTCGAAAAGCATACGTTTACGGTTTCCGTGAGAGCTGGAAGTATTTTAGATCGTTCAGTTGACAGCTTCTTTGATTTCTACGGTGGAGGAATTGCCGGTATGAAGGGGTATCCGTTCTACGCGCTCGGAGGAAACAGGATCGGCACCGTGAATCTCACGTACCGGTTTCCAATATCAACGCAGATCAATTTCCGATTGCTCCAGTTCTTTTTCACCAAACTCTACGCCTCTGTCTTTACCGATTATGGCAACGCGTGGACTGGATCGTCCATTCCGAACTTGTCGGATTGGAAAAAGGATGTCGGTGCGGAGCTGCGGCTCGAATCGTTCTCATTTTACGCCTATCCGACACGCATCTTTGTGAGTGGCGCCTACGGTTTGGACAAGTTCACCCGCGAATTTGGAACGACGAATGTCACCTACGGGAACGAATGGCGGTTCTATTTGGGTATTCTTTTTGGATTTGAGGTAAATGATATCGTTCCAAGATTGAGGTACTGAGCAACTATCCAGAAACAAGATTCGCCCTTGATAGATGACTGGATCGCGAGTTGATCGAGGATCCTGACGAACATATCCGAGACTTTGACAAGATGTTTATTAACTGAGTCATACCATGCATCCGAGGACTCAAAAGCACAAAAAAAGGACCCCCGTTCGATTGAGCGCAGCACTTTGGTGCTTCGTGTGCGTTCAAGTGAGCCCACCGGTTCTTTTTTGTCAGGGACAGCAAGACAGCGTTAGGATCACCGCTTCCCCCGAGATCGGCAACGCCCGCAATCTGTTACTTGAAAGGATGCAGTACAAAGAAGGATCCATTTTCAGAAACGATTTTGT
>JADGQA010000218.1 GCA_017882185.1 Bacteroidota bacterium | reverse complement strand
TTGCAGTCCAGACGCAGCGAATGAGAAGCTCGTTTCGGATAGCACGTTAGTAAGGTTCTGGTTGAGAGTAGCGTTGAGTTGGCAAATGCTGACAAGTGTTACATTTGTACTTCCGGCAGCTCCCGCTGAAAGAAGCGGGACTTTCAATTCTGTAGGCAATTTAGTTGGGAAACACTAAATTGAGTTAAACTAGGAGCGACGCTAGTCCGTTGGCCGGTGACGAGGCGTGGTTGTTCGTGGACAAATTCAATATTCAATGAGGAATGCAGTCTCATCGTCATAGTAGTGACGCTCTTCATCGGGATTCATCCGTAAGCGGGCCATCTTGGAAGCGCCGGTTCTTCTTCCTCGCGCTCCCGTACATTGCGGTTCTCCTCCTTCTTTGGGCCGTCAATCTTGTTCTCCCCTACGTTGATCCCTCACTGGACATTCCCTTCACGCGGGACATTCAACTCGACGGCATAACGTACCGGGAGGTCAACCAAAAATACCTGGAGCCGTTCTTTCCAGCAGGATCGCCAATGGTCCCCGAGCTGAAAAACACTCTCCTTCGGCCGGTGAAGACTCCGAATTCTCTGCGCGTCCTCTGTCTCGGCGAATCATCGATGTTTGGCGTGCCGTTTGGGTTTGCGGCTAACATCCCATCGCTTGTCAGGAAGCAGCTCCGCCATTTGTATCCCGAGCTGGATATCGAGGTCGTGAACCTCGGTGCTTCAGCCATCAATACAAACGTTATCCGGGAGATGGTTCCTCAGTATCTCTCACTTGCACCGGATCTTGTCCTGGTGTACACAGGACATAACGAGTTTTATGGTCCTGACGGTCTCGGGATTTCGTGGACTGAGCGTCAGATCCCGGGCCTCACTCCGTGGAAATACCGCCTGCGACGCCTTCCGATTGTGCTTGCGCTGCAACGTTGGATTGCAGGCTTCAACAAGCAGACCGACGGCGAGAGAGACCTCATGCACCAGGTGTCCGGCGGGGCAGAGGTCGCATTGAACAGTGCAGACGCCGTACGCATCTTCCAGCAATTCCAGGAGAACCTGCGTGACATCGTGCACAGCTTCCGTCAGCGGAACATCCCGATCATCGTCGGAGAGATCAGCTCAAATCTGATGTTCCCCCCTTTTGCTCCACGCCCCACCGTGACTCCTGACTCACTTGCTGCAGCGGTTACCTCAGGCCGGTTCGCCGCGGCAGAATCTCTCCTTGCCAAAGACCTCGCCGACGATTCTGCGAATGCCTACTATCTCTACTGGCGTGGGCGTCTTAGTCTGGCAGAGGGAGACAGCGGCGATGCTGTGCGATTTCTTGAGCGCGCACGGGATCATGATTTGCTGAAATTCCGCGCTCCCGGCCGAATCAATGAAATCATCCACCAGATTGGAAGAGAGGCATCGATCCCCGTTCTCCCAATCGACTCGCTCCTGCGTGCCCGGTCACCACACGGGATTACCGATTCAACGTTCTTCAGTGAACACTTGCATCCCACGTTCTTCGGCTACGACCAGATCGCCCGGATGTACATCAAGGCGATTGTTGATTGGCACATGGTGCGTTCTCCCCACCCACCGGCAGTATCGCTGATCCCGTTTCAAGCTGACAGCCTGAGTGTTCCGTGGCTCGACCTAGGATACGGTGCCTTAAGCCTGCGCGCACTCACGACGCGATGGCCGTTTACGGACATGCCCCACCGACGAGACCTCCTCGATACCTGCAAGGAGTGGCAACTAAAGATGGTGAAAGATGTCTATGCAGGTGTGGTTGGGTGGACCGATGCCCTACTGCAGTACGCGCAGAAGGCAAAAGAACATCAAATGCATTCGGACGTGGTCACCGCGATGTCGGCGCTTGTCGAAGAATATCCCGACAGGTTTTTCCTGCGGTATGGCCTCGCAGCTGCACTCGAGGATGCAGGAAGAAGGACCGATGCAATCCACGAGTATCGACATCTCATTGCCCTCAGACCGGGCCTCCCACAGCCCATAGTGGATTTTGCTTTTCTGCTCATCGATGACGGCCAGTATGATGAAGCGCAACGCCAGTTGCAGACGCTCCTTGCTGGCCCGGCGAGTGATGGTATTTCTCCAGAGTTTCGCTCGATGGCATTCTACGGACTGGCTATTATCGCGGCCAACCGTGACAGCATATCCTCCGCCCTTGGACTTGTGGAGGAATCGCTGCGCCTGGCCCCCGGTTATCAAGCGGCGCTTTCCCTTAAATCACAGATCCAGAGCAACATTGGAAAGTAAAGAGCAACACCCGGGGCGGTAACTTTATCTAGCTTCGGCCTGAGAATGACGATGGTTCGTATGACAATAGCAGGACGAATTCTTGGCGCCCCCAGACTCCCAGCTACAACGATGGTGTGCCCATCGACGAAGCAGGCAGCGGGACGCACAAGAAAAAAAGTTAGCACTATCAGTCGCGCCGCAATTGGAAATCGTAGCGGAGAAAATACGCGGGTAGAGTTGTGGATTAGAACAGCATGGCGGTTGGGGACCAGGAGGGAATAATGCAGTAGGTTAATGGAAGCATTTGTGTCTGCACTAGATGTATGCTCTAGTGGGTCGAGAAGAGAACGCGTGAAAATAATCGGGTTTCCTGTTGGATTTTTGATCTATCTCACCAAATCCCTCCTTGTTCAACTCGCCTTTGCTTTACCGTATCGCGTCCTTCGAGCATAAGATCGTAGTCAGTGCGTTGAAGTCAGAAAATCGAACGACAAACGGCTGCATAAGCCGTTTGCCTTCGAATTAATCCTCAACGTTTTCAGACTTTTCCTACCATCAAGTTCGTCACTGCTAGCAGTTTTGCTAACACATGGTGAAGAAATCCAAGATAAAATATGGATTTCCTTATTTTAGTTTACGCCTCTAAAAGTAAAACAAGGAATTTGCATTCAGGAAGGCGCTACGGGCGGGATCGGCATAAGGCGTCCCGCTTTCAGCGATACAAGAAGGATACCCTAGATTTTGAAAATGCCTCTTAACGAACTTTTTTGTCCAGACCAAGGAAAACCCTGTGATTCTGCAATTTCCACAGGACGGCGGGATGTTGCCTCAAGAGATCAGAGCGCCCTCTATCTTCGAAAAGAAGTTCGGGTTGGTAGATTCCTTCCGTCAGAAACCGATCCATAAAAAGTCTTTCATTTTTGGCGTATCGCATAAGACTAGACAGAAGCTGCTTCACTGCCTTCTTCATCTTCTCAAGATCATTATCCTCGGATCCTCGCAACAGGGGTCTCAACTGATCATTGATCATCCGATCGTCAATCTCATCGATTGTGGCAAGATCCTTCTCTCTCCAGTCATCGTTACAGGTTATTCCTAACAAGACCAAGGCTGTTCGAAGTTTCTTAGGGTCATGCTCTATTTTTAGTTCAATGAACTTATGTACATCATACAAGTCCCGGGCAGCTGACCGTTCCAACAACGCCTTGATCTTGCCTGCAAATAGTTCTTCCGAGGACACTGAATTGCCTTCGAAAGCGAAGTCTTCGTCGAGCAGGTATGACTTTCTGGATTCGACACCCCAGATAGGGATGCGTAGAAGGTAGTTGAGATCCAATTCGAGCGTAAAGTTTCCACCAAAGGCACTTGGCGCTCTCAGTCGCCACTTCGCACCAGCATGATCTGTAGGTGCGTGTTCGATGGTAATACTCTTTGACAGTACTATCTTCCGTATCTCTTCTTCGAGTTTTGGTCTTTGTTCCAACATTTCATCTCGATCAGCACTGCCAATGTAGTTGAGATCAATATCCACCGAAAGACGAGGTAAGCTGAACCAGAACAAGTTAATTGCCGTTCCACCCTTGATTGCATATTGTTCTCTTAGCATTGGATGCCTACTAAACTCACGCAAGAGGTCGAGGAGGGTCATCTGTTTCTGCAGTCCTTCCGGACGAAACCCAGTCTTCTCTGATAGTTTTGTGAGATATTCTCTTGAGAACATTAGAGTTCCTCCCAAGTCCGGTTTAGAGCTGCTTGAGGCACTATAAGATTCCACCGATCCTGAAGCACACCACCCTTTTCTTGTCGGATCCAGTACACTGCCTTTGCCGGTATGTTGCGTTCGAGAGCTTGCAGGACTGCCTCTTCGATGTGGAACTGATCGCGATGTTGCTCAAGGAAAAACCCCACTCGCGCATAAAGGTTCTTTTCCTCGCGCAGGTCCAAGTACTCAAAAATCGTGGATGGTTGGATATATGGCATCTTCTCAAGGCATCGGTACACCTCTTCCAGGCCACCACAATACTGTGGGCGCTCAAGCACTTCAACAAGCGTTCGCTCTTTTCCTGTCACCAGAACTTTCACTCCAATGCGTTCCACCTTTTCGGTCCCGAACTCGTGCGCGGATTTCTTCTGGAGCTTCTCCGGCGTCAGGACACAGCGAAAATGGGAATCACGATGCTTGAAGGCGGGCCGTGGTCGTTGTGAGAAAAAGTAGTACGAATTGAACAGACTGTGAGAGAATCCTAGAAGCTCAAAGGCTGAATGAAATGCCAACACCGAATCTGGGGCAAGTTTAGCTGCGAGTAGGAATGGGTCCGCTTGCGTACTAGAGGGAGTCTGTCCGGGCCTGACTGTGTAGTATACTCCCTCTTTGACAACCCCTATCCTCCCATTCATTTTATGCTGGCTTATTATTTTGGACGCCTTCGTGCTTTCGTCCGGCAACTCGAGGAATTCACGCACTTCTTGGATCGTGAACACGGGATGTTCTTCAAAAAAGGCCAGTATGTTCTTGCCCTTATTTGCCATTTTTTTCTCTATCTACCATATTATACGATATATACAGAAAAATAGCAAATTCAATTTGCAACTATTCTCTAATCATCCCCAAAAACAGGATATAGGGTAAAAAATAGCAAATACACTAATCACTTTGGCAGTCGTTGAGGATTTCCTATGTTCAAGACCGATAAACAAGCAAAACCTGCAAATACAACTCCAGATCACTACTCACGATTCCCAGAATACTTGCCTAGTTATTACTGGTGGTTATGAGATGATATCTTGGTTCGTTGGATTCTGGCCTTTCAATTACTCGCAGCTTCATCAACTGTTCTTTCACGGTCTTCTTAAAACATTCAAACAAATACAAAGAGTCAACTACTGGCCAGAACAGAACGAAAGTGTTTCGGTGCCTCAAAGATCGTCGCGTAAGCTTCATTGACATTCGTGCGAGACGTTTTCCTGCCAACCTTAAGAGTCGGATCTCTTCGTTTGTGATCTTAAGTAATTCTACATCGCTTTTATAATCCGACTGGATAGCTTCCTCAAACTCATCGAATGAATAATCACGGTAAATTTCTACCATTTCCGGAAGTTGCTGTTCGTAGTAGGTCCTTAGTTCGGCCAAAGTCATATTCTTGCACTTGATCAACATCTCAATATCTTCTTGATTGTCCCGAAGCCATTCGAGTTTTTTCTCGATCAGTGAATCAACGATCAATGATCCTGACTCCAAGCTTACTATTTTGTATGCATGCATTGTGGTTCCTTTTTGAGTAATTATTCCTTTGTCTGAACGCTGTTCTATGAAGCCGTTGCTCGCCTCGCAGAATGTCAATGTTTCCGGGCTTCTTCTCGTTCCAGTTACAGCATTGCTAACAATCTTGCTGAGCAGCTAGTTGGCTTTCAGCTTGAAATACTGGTCGAGTCTCTCAAGTGGTTTCCTCAGATGATCAACCTCCAGGTGCGAATAGATTTGCGTGATCGAAATGTTTGAATGACCGAGTATCTGTTGTATAGAATAGATCGGAATGTCGTTTTGCACCAACCAAGTTGCTCCGGTATGTCTCAACGTGTGAAAGTGAATCTTCTCGCTGAGTCCTGCCTTGATCACATACTTCTTGAATTTGTGTGACACATATCCCTTCGGCAGCGCCTTTCCATCCGGAAACGTAAACACTCTGCCAATCCTATTTGGTTTGTTGCTGAGCATGTGGAATACCCACTCATTCATCGGAATCGTCTTCGACTTGTGTGTCTTGACCCGAAACTCATCCGTGTTCTCGACAG
>JADGQA010000217.1 GCA_017882185.1 Bacteroidota bacterium | reverse complement strand
ACGGTGTCGCCTGGCACGCACTTTGCAGGACTGAGGTAGAAGTCTAGTCTACTCCCGCCGACAGACGCATCGAGCTCATACATTTCGCCGAACAGCCGAGCTTGATACCCTGTCAAATCAGTGGAACGAAGGAAGTGTAATCTCAACGAAAGGAGGTTACAGCCATGATCCACCTGAAACACGAAGACTGCCTTAACTACTTCTCCGATATTCTCAAAGTCCTCTCTTCGACGAATCAGCACGAAGAAGTGTTCCACCTCGTTGTCGACAAAATCGTGCGGATCTTCAAGTGCCAGACCTGTGCCGTTGTCATCGTCGACCCGGCCACGGAATATTTGCACATTGAGAATGGACACGGACTCTCGCATACTTTCACCAAGGAATTCAGGCGAAAACTTGCGACCGGATCCATCGGCAAGTTGCTTTGGACAGCGACACCCATCGTAATCACGGACAGCGAAGCGGATCCCATTCTCACGCACGAGGTGCAATTGGAATATGCTTTTGGATCCTGCCTTTGCGCTCCCATCGTCGTCGACCACCGCACGCTCGGATATCTGTATGCCGACCACGTGCAGAAAAATGAATTGAACGACCAGGATTTACGAATTTTCACCTGCTTCGCGACCCTTGCAGCGCTTGCGCTGAACAAATCTCGGTTGTTCGAGGAAAACCTCCGATTGGATAAGATTGATCACGAGACGGAGGTTGAGAAATACGGACCATTCCTCGAACGATTGAACACGAACATCGAGAGAGCGCAAAAATTTGGCGAACGGTTTGCACTCATGCTTCTGGATGTCGACAACTACAAACACCTCGCTCTCACATACGGATACGAGACATCCAGGATGCTGCTCAAAGAACTCGCCGGTGTCTTCAAGTCACAGTTGAGGGGAATCGATGGTGCGGGGAGGTACGGTTTTGATGAGATAATTTTACTGCGGGCGAACTCCTCTCTTGAGGAAGCCGTCGATCGCGCCAATGCTCTGCGCACGTTGGTTGAGAACACGACGTTTACTGCGAAACACATCAAAACCACTGTGAGCGTGGGAGTCTCCGCCTATCCAGAAAATGCGGAGACGATCGATGACTTGTTGATGACGGTGAAGAACGCTCTATTCGAGGCACAAAGGTCGGGAAGGAATCGCGTCTTCTGTTTTCATTCTGAACAATTTCATTACCACGTCCCTGCGGATTAGAGAGACGGATACGGATCGAAGCGCGCAGTATTTCAGCGAGAAACTTTGTCTGCAATGTTGAATGTGGAGGAAACGCTTCACTCCGTTTCTTCTGACTCTTCACTCTTCACGGTATCCCAAATCTGGGAATAGTCTGTTTCCTACTCGGGAAAATTTTTCTCACCAATTGGAATAGCGGTCAATTCTCAACATCTGAATCGACGAATTCATTGAACTAACCGGGTCTCCTGTGCGAAGGTTGATGGAACACTTCTTGCGCCACTGGCGCCAATAATGTCCAACTCAGGAGTACGAATGAAACGCACACGGGTCTTGATTATGGGGGCTGCCGGAAGAGATTTTCACAATTTCAACACAGTCTTCCGGGACGATGAACGCTATGATGTGGTTGCTTTCACAGCAACTCAGATTCCGAATATCGATGGAAGAAAATATCCGAGAGAGCTCGCAGGGAAATTGTATCCGAACGGAATTCCAATTTACCCCGAATCCGATCTTGTCAAACTTATCAATGACCAGCACGTCGATGATGTCGTGTTTTCATATTCCGATGTTCCCCACAATTATGTCATGACAAAAGCCGCGATCGTCATGGCGGCTGGCGCAGACTTCACAGTCCTTGGGATCCGGAAAACCATGCTCAAGAGCAGTGTCCCGGTTATTGCGATCGTTGCCGTGCGAACCGGTTCGGGCAAGAGCCAGACATCCCGCAAGGTGTGCGGATACCTGCGCTCGCTCGGCAAGCGTGTCGTTGCTGTTCGTCATCCGATGCCATACGGAGATCTCGTCAAACAAAAGGTTCAGCGCTACAAGACCCTCGACGACCTTGTGAAAAACGAATGCACCGTGGAGGAAATGGAAGAGTATGAACCGCATATCGTCAATGGCACGATCATTTATGCGGGAGTTGATTATGAGGCAATTTTGCGCGAAGCTGAAAAAGAAGCGGACATCATTGTGTGGGATGGCGGGAACAACGATATGTCGTTCTACAAGCCGGACCTCACGATCACCGTGGCCGATCCTCACCGGCCGGGTCATGAGCTGACGTACTTCCCCGGTGCGGTGAACATACGACTCGCTGATGTCATCGTGATCAATAAAGTCGAGACGGCGACGAGGGAGAATATCGATATCGTGCGCCGGAACATCAGGGAAGTGAATCCGAAGGCGACAGTCATTGAAGCCGCTTCGCCCATTACCGTCGAAGACGAGAGTGTTATCCGTGGCAAGCGTGTGTTGGTGGTGGAAGACGGCCCAACCTTGACTCACGGAGAAATGACATATGGCGCAGGAATCGTCGCTGCAAGGAAGTTCGGCGCAAAAGCCATCATCGATCCACGTCCCTGGGTTGTCAACTCGATCGCAGAAACCTTTAAGAAGTATCCGAATATCGGCGAGCTTCTGCCGGCCATGGGATATGGTGAGAAACAGGTGCAGGACCTTGAATCCACCATCAACAGGGTCGACTGTGACTCGGTCATCATTGGCACCCCCATTGACTTGCGCCGTATCATCAAGATCAAAAAGCCCTCGGTCAGAGTGCGCTATGATCTTGCCGAAATCACGAAGCCTGATCTTAGTCAAATTCTCGATGAATTCGTCAAAAAGCATGCATAATCCATTCTTCCACTGAACGGTTTCCAGGAGTCTACAGGAATGAAACAGGACTTCCTCAGCATTGCAGATTGGTCAACACGGGATCTGTTGGAGATATTGAAGCTCTCGAAACAAATGAAGAAGGATCCCAAGTCGTTTTACCACGTACTCGACGGACAATCGCTGGCGATGATTTTCGAGAAACAATCGCTCCGGACACACGTCACCTTTGATGTTGCGATCCAGCAGCTTGGTGCGCACGCAATCTTCCTGTCGCAGGCGGATATCAGTCTTGGCAAGCGCGAATCCATTCACGACGTGGCAAAGAATCTTGAGCGCTGGGTGCGTGGAATCGTTGTGCGCACATTCAGTCACGATGGATTGCGCGAGCTTGCAAGTCACGCACGGGTCCCGGTCATTAACGCGTTAACCGACTTTGAGCACCCGTGCCAGGCGGTGGGAGACTTTCTGACAATCGAAGAAAACCTCGGGACATTTAAAGGAAAGCGGCTTGCATTCGTGGGTGACGGCAACAACGTTTGCCATTCCCTGATGCTCCTTGCTGCAAAAGTGGGAATGGACTTTGTCGCCGTCACGCCTCGCAGTTATCTTCCCGACGAAGATGTCATGAAGATGGCTTCAAAAATCGCAGCAGAACAAGGATCGGTCGTAGAACTATCGCATATACCGAAAGAAGGAGTCCATAACGCCGACGTCATTTATACCGATGTCTGGGCGAGCATGGGACAAGAATCTGAGCGGGATGAACGCGCATCGGTGTTCAGAGAATTCCAGGTGAATGCAGCATTGATGAAATGTGCGAAACCATCGGCCATCTTCATGCATTGCCTCCCCGCTCATCGCGGCGAGGAGGTGACCGACGAAGTGATGGATTCGCCGCAATCCGTTGTCTTCGACCAGGCGGAAAACCGGTTGCACACGGAGAAGGCGATCGTCTACACATTGCTTCGGGACCAGGGACGTGAAAAAAACAGTACTCATAGCAGTCGGCGGAAACTCACTCATCCGAACGGGTCAGCGAGGCACAATCGCCGAACAAATCGAAAACGCACGACGGACCGCAGAAAGCATCGCTGAAGTCGCATCCCGCGGCTTCGAAGTTGTGATCACGCACGGCAATGGACCGCAGGTCGGTGCCCAGCTGCTGCGTTCAGAAGCGGGCTCCTCGCAAACCTACCAGCTTCCGCTCGATGTCTGCGATGCGATGACGCAGGGTGAGATAGGCTTCATCCTCCAGAACACAATTCAGTCTGCCCTGAACAAACACGGTGTCAAGAGGCCGGTGGTAACACTTATTACGCAAGTTGTTGTCGATCGCAGCGATCCAGCCTTCCAGAGACCAACGAAGCCCATCGGTCCATTTTACTCCAAAGCAGTTGCTGAACAGAAACGATCGGAGCTGGGCTGGAACATCATCGAAGATGCCGCACGAGGTTACCGGCGCGTTGTTCCCTCTCCACTCCCGCGGGATATTGTCGAGCTGGATGTCATACGCAGATGCATTGAACAAGACATTATCGTGATTACGGTCGGGGGTGGAGGTATTCCCGTCGTGGAACGTGACGGCACCTATGTTGGTGTCGAAGCCGTGATCGACAAGGATCGTGCTTCATCGTTGCTGGCTACCAGACTGAACGTTCAACAGTTCATCATTTCGACGGATGTCGAAAACGTTTGCTTGAACTACAAGAAACCGGATCAGTTGACTCTTCGTGCCATAGCCAGCACCGAGTTGAAGGAATTTCTCCAGCAGGGACATTTCCAGGAGGGGAGTATGCGGCCCAAAATCGAAGCCGCGCTGCAATTTCTCGACCAGGGGGGACAAAAAGTGATCATCACGAACCCCGAACACATCCAAGCCGCCCTAGATGGGCAAGCGGGAACCATCATCAGTCATCTCAACGACGGACATGAAACTCCATCACATCATCGAGTCACAGCAATTCACTCTGCCGACACTCATTGAGTTGTTCCAGCGTGCCGACCAGATGGAGCAGGTCGTCGCCCGCGGGGGGACTCTGGATTACCAGAAAAAGATCATGGCATCGCTTTTTTACCAACCGTCCACCCGGACGAGATTCTCGTTCGAATCGGCAATGTTGCGGCTTGGCGGGAAAGTTATTTCAACAGAGCGAGCCCACGAGTTTTCCTCGGTGATGATGGGAGAAACACTCGAGGATACGATCCGTGTGGTCGGCAATTATTGCGACGTCATCGTGCTGAGACACGATACGGTCGGAGGCGCGCAACGTGCAGCGGTGGCGTCCGCCGTTCCGGTCATTAATGCAGGCGACGGGAAGGGAGGAGAGCACCCGACGCAGGCGTTGCTGGACCTCTATACGATTTACAAAGAGTTGGGCGTAATCGATGGGGTCAAAGTTGCGATGGTGGGCAACCTGCTTGATGGAAGAACAGTCCGTTCACTGGCATATCTTCTTGGAAAGTTTGAGCGGGTGAAGATTTATTTTGTCGCCCCACCTGCGCTCCAGATGAAACAGGATATTCTTGATCACCTGGCCAGCGGCAACGTTTGGTATTCCCTTGAATCGGATCTTTCGAAAGTATTGGCGGAAGTTGATGTCGTGTATATGACGCGCATTGAACCGGAGAAAATGCCGGCACAAGAAAAGCTGCCGTCACCGTACTATCTTGATGAGGCCGGCATTCAACGTCTGCGATCCAATGCGCTGATTCTCCATCCATTGCCCCGACTCAACGAGATCGCCGTAGGCATTGACAGTGATCCTCGTGCGGCGTACTTCCGCCAGACGAAAAACGGCGTTCTGATTCGAATGGCGCTTCTTGCCTCGGTGCTCGACTGAGCAAGATGACCCCCACCTCTCAGAGATCATAGACGAAAGGTGAAGGTCATCTTTACGAGCAATCAACGTTCATCTTCTCCCCAATACATAAGGAGGTCACTATGAATATCAGGATAGTGTTCTGGGATTTTGTGGCAAACTTCTCGCTGACGATTGTCGTGGCGGCAATCGTAACCTTCCTCTGGAGTCTCATCGCCAACGGTTCCGGCAAAATCGATTGGGAGACTTCCTTCGTTCTTGCACTGGTATTGGCCACGGTGCTCGCCTCTCGAAAATCGCAGGAACTGAAAGGCAAGTGATTCTGATCAGGGAAAAGTCACTCTGATCCCGACGCCCTGCCCGCCTTCTTCTCGGCGGAAATGTCACTCTGAGCGAAGCGAAGAGTCTGAAACCCCCTTTAGAGATCCTTCGGTCACCTCGTTC